>JAVYMA010000029.1 GCA_038740345.1 Methanomassiliicoccales archaeon | reverse complement strand
AGACTACATCCAATTTTTCGCTCCACACCTCCACCTTCCTGGTGAGGGCGTTCACCGCCAGGCGCCCCTGCTCCTCCCCCACCACTTCATTTCCACAGTATATAGGGCAGGAGTAATCGATGACATAATAGGGGACCAATTCCAGCCTTTGCCTATAACCTCCCACCGTACGCATGCCTATCTCCTTAACATCCCGCGAGTCGATCGTGGGACGGATGATGCGCTCCCCCACCTCCGCGCCATTCAACTTCTTCAGATCCTCTGAGGTCATCATCTTAGGATAATCATCCGCCAATAGCTCATCGACCAATCCGTGATCGCGCTCTCCCAGCAGCCTCTCTAGATGGGTACGCCCGATCTCATGCTCCAAGTCCTCCCTATCCCAGATTATTAAGTCTCGATGCAGCTTCTCGGGTGGTATCTCTGGGATAGGAGTTGTGCTGACCACTAAGCGCTTGCCCTTGAATTCCCGGAACTTGTCGAGGAACGCGGGGAGGAGACTTTCCTCGCCCGCGCCGATCAGACATATCGCGACCTCCACGTCACCCTTTTTCGCTAGCAGGAATCCTTCCCGCTCCGTGACCTTGAAATCCCGCTGTCCTAGGATCTCCGTCACCAGAACTCGAAGGGAGGTCACTAGTGCACCCGAAGGGGGGATGGTGATAGCGCATTAAAAAGCTTAGGCCAGGTGAGCTACGAGACCTCATCCCGAGAGATCGCGCCAATCGCATGAATCAGTAACGCCTATCTCCAGAAGACCTTCGGGGAAGGGCGTGAAGAAGGTCTGCCTCATGAGATATGGTTCTTGGAACCTTATTACCCATGATCTCATTATGCCCAGGCATACGCTCAGAGGTATTCTGGCATCACGGTAGAGCTCCAATTGACGCAGGAAGAAATCCCTCTCTTCCTTTTGCAGGCGATCGCTAAAAAACCCTAAACAGTGCTGGAGGACGTTTATGGGGGAGTTGCACCTGGGAGGTTTAATTAGGGCACGCCGCAGCCCCTTGCCATATGCTGCCTTCAATTCTTCAAGGGATAGACCTTCATGGTTTGCCACCAGCCTTCCCAAGGCTCTTAGCTCCTTCTGGCTATACATCATGAGCAATAGCTTGTTGTCGGCGTGCCACTGCACTACGTCCCTCATCCCTCCCCCTCTCTCAACATCCCTCCAAGAGGCAGTAGCGAAGATCCTGGTTAGGAAATGCTCAGCGAGCTTCACGTGCCGCAACCTGTTCTCATCCTCGATGGCAGAATCAGGAAAATGCCTTAGCGCGGCCTCCCCGAATATCCCTGCCTGCCTATCTATGGCCGCGGCATTCTCCGCTCTGGGATAGACTTTAACATCACGGATGCCACAGGAAGGAGAGCGCGATTTTAGTATGAAGCCATCCACATCTTGCAGGGAGGACATGAAAGTCTCACAGAATCCTAAGGCCAAGTCGGTGACGTCTCTGCCAGTCGCAGGCTGTATTAATCGCTTGGACCCTCCCTTGCCCTGCACCACCCTTATAGGATCTCGGGGAACGCCCAGCCCTATCTCGAACTCCATGCAAACTGGAATGAATTGGATTAGGCCAGATTCCTTCATCCTCCTCACCAGCTCATTACCGATCATATCACCGTTATAACGGCAATGATCGAACTCAATGCACTTGCTGATGACCACTCTGGGACGTGAGAATTCCTGCCTTAGCATGCTGATTCCTAGGGGCCCGAGGTTCTTATGGTTTTGCATGCGTAGAGCTTGTATAGGCCTTCTTCAGTTCGATTTACCATGAGAGTTTCGCGTATAATAGGCCCCAGCCTCATTTTTGCTGGGGTTCTGATGCTTTTCGTCGTGGTGTTGGTGGGAGAGGCGGAAGTAGGTCTGCTCCTCATATTCCCATATATAAGGGCATCATCTTGGTTGGGGGCTTTGGCCATTCTACTAATTTTTTCTGGTTTCATAAGTCTCTTTCTCAGTGCATGGCCAGGAGGAGACGAGCGCATCTCTAGGGATGCGGTGGAAACAAGTGAAAAGGGTGCATTAGAAGAGAAAGGCTTCGGGGGAATCGTGCTCCTCGGCCCGATACCGATAATATTCGGCTCTGGAAGCAGAGCTGCCCTGCTGGCCATGATTCTCATGGCACTCATGATAATGGCTTTGATTTTCTTTATCTTATTCTTCTGATGCCAGAATTTCTGCCGCTCTCTCCAACCTTAATGCTTTTTTCCTCGCCACCTCCCTGACGTCGGCGATAAGGCGGATATAATCCTCATACCCCAAGCCCTGATTCTTCACCTGCCTGGCCAACGAGTTCTCGAAGGTATCATCCCTTCTCTTCTTTCTTACGGCGTCCAATAGAGCCGTTCTCTCCTCCGCCCTCATCTTTTGCCCTCCACCTCCACCACCTTAAGGAAGTTCCTGAAGATTTCATAGCCATACTCGGTGTTCTCCACCTCAGGATGGAATTGCAGACCATAAAACGGCCGTGATTCCATGCGGAAGGCCTCGATCTTGCAATTGTCAGAATGAGCTAGAATTCTGAACCCTGGAGGAAGCAGAGAGACCTCATCATTGTGCGACTCCCAAACAGTAAAGCTTCTGGGAAGCCCCAGGAACAGTTCATCCTCTTCGTCCACATAAAGCGTGGTTTTTCCGAACTCTGGCACTTTTGCGGGAGCGGTAGCGCCACCGAAATGGAGCGCCATAAATTGCATTCCCGCACAAATGCCTAAAATAGGAAAGTGAGCCTTTTCGAGATACTCACCGTTATTGCCCATGCGCGCCGATTCCACGGCCACGCGTGGAGCCCCCCCGGATAGAACCAGGGCATCGACATCCTCCAGCTCTTCAAAGGGTGTGGTATTAGGGATTATCTTCGTCTCTACCTTCAAGTACTTGAGTACACGCCATTCGCGGTGCGTCCACTGCCCGCCGTTGTCGACAACGTATACCTTCATATGCGGTCTTGAATCCCTGCTGCGCTAATTAATCATTGTTGCCTCAGGGGATGCGTAGAAGTATCGTTAATACGATAATGCACAAGATTTATGTGCCACGCATTACTGACCAGGATACGATGAAAGCGGTCCTCTTTGACCTTGGCCATACATTAATCAGCTACCATAATGATTGGAGAGAGCCAGAGAAGCGAGCCGTGACCGAGGTAGCGAGGAGGGTAGACGCAGCTTCACCTCAAGGCGTAGACTGGGAAGAGGTAGCAAGATATTTGCTAGAACTCCTCGAGCAGGGAAGGAAGTTAAAGTTGGAGAAGCATGTGGAGATACCTCTGACAGATGTCTTGGATAAGTGCTTCAAGAGATACGGCGTTTCGGGCGATGATGAGCTTATGCAGCAATCGCTGGAGGAGTTCTACGCTGTTCTCCTAGAGCACAGAGAAGAGATACCTGGAACACAGGAGATGCTCCAATTCGTAAAGGATAGCGGCTACTCCATCGGCCTGGTATCGGACGTAGCTTGGGGCCTCCCTTCATACTTCCCCCAGAGGGACATGAGACATTACCGTCTGGACCAATATTTCGATGACATGGTCTTCTCCACCGATGTGGGTCTACGCAAGCCCCATCCTAAGATTTTCAAGATAGCGCTCTCTAATCTTGGGGCCAGTGCCTCAGAGGCGATATTCGTGGGTAATAACTTGCAGGCGGACATATTGGGAGCGTTGAATGTGGGCATGACCGCTATTCTGAAGGAGTCGAATTTCTACACTCATGATGATGATATCACCCCTCACGCGAAGATCTCAAATTGGGACGAGTTCTTGGACCTCCTGCGGAAAAAGGGACCTTAGAGACCATTGCTTCATGTATTGTTACCCTTTTTTCTAGCTAACGTTTTGCGTTGGATGCGCCTCCCTATTGAGATAGTGTTGTCGCTAGCTCATGTGCTTACATGGAGCTGCTGAAAGCTATCCTTCATGTCATTCCTCGCCTTCTTTATCATGAAAAAAATCAGCTTAAATGGTATTGATGCTCAGATGATATTCTTTTGCGCTTTCGCATACTTGCTAAGGGACAAAGTCAATGCAACTGGTCCGCTCAGCCCCTTTGACGTCCTGGGGGCAGTAACGGCTTTTCGCATATCGGCGTTATAGAAGGCCTTTGCAAATATGGGCTTAGATTTAAGAAAGTTGTAGAGCACGGTCATGTGATGCGATTTTAGGGAAGAATGTTTCTCTCTTCTCTACTTTGATAGAGAAGCCCGGATAGGTGCGGAAGCTTAGACGACTTAACTTGCATGACACCATGAGGCATGGCGACTGCTAGGTTCAGTAAGAAATCGGACGAGATTCAATTGCTATTGGCGGGGTTCGATAACTAAGCGCAAGCCGAAAAAAGGAAGGATGTCCTTGGTGGATTTCTACAACGCATCTCACTACGCTACTCTTAACGCTAGTTCCTAAGAAATTGATATGAGGATAGCCTGAACCTGCCAGCTCCGTCTAATCTTTTTGCCAGATGCCATAATCGCCAGGGTAAGCTCCACGTCTTACTCCCACTCGATGGTCGCCGGAGGCTTGTTGGTGATGTCATAGACCACTCGATTCACGCTCTCCTTCATCTCGTTGGTAATCCTGGTGGATATGCGCTCTAATACATCATGTGGGACCTTGGAATAAGCGGCACTCATCCCGTCGATGCTCTGCACCGCGCGGATGGCAATGGTCTTGCCATAGACGCGGTTATCGCCATGGACGCCCACAGACTGCACTGGCAGAAGCACAGCGAAGTACTGCCACGGCAGCTCCATTTTGCCCTCTTTGGCGGCCTTTTCCATTTCCTGCTCCACGATATCGCACGCCTTGCGCACGATCTCCACGGCCTCGCGCGTCACTGGCCCCATAATCCTAATGGCCAGCGCAGGCCCTGGGAATGGCTGCCTCTCCGAGACTTCGACCCCTAGATAGCGGGCTAACTTACGCACCTCATCCTTGTAGAGGTCCCGCAACGGTTCCACCAGCTTTAACTTCATATCTTGAGGCAGACCACCGACGTTATGGTGTGACTTGATAGTGTCTCTGACCGAGTCTCCGCTCTCGATCCAATCAGGAGCGATCGTACCCTGTACCAGATATTCGGCATGGAAGAGTTGGGCCTCTCGCTCGAATACCCTTATAAATCTCTCTCCGATGATCTTTCTCTTGCGCTCTGGGTCCGCCACACCTTTCAAGGCCTCGAAGAACTCGTCAGAGGCGTCCACTATCTTGTGGTTGACGTTCAGTTTAGAGAGCATTCGGTCCACTGCCTCGGTCTCCCCCTTACGCATCAGGCCGGTGTCCACATAGATGGTGAGCAGTCGCTCACCTATGGCCTTGCTCACCAGGACCGCGGCTACCGTGCTGTCCACCCCGCCCGAGCAGGCGATGATAGCCTTGCCTAAGACGGACCGCCTCAATTCCTGGACCGTCTCCTCGACAAAGCTCTGAGGGTCGAACATTAGCCCTCTACCTCTTGGGAATCCTTTTCCACCTGCTGCGCCATCTCCTTTCGATATGCCTGGAGTGTGGCGGCTATTTTCGAGTCCTTGATGGCCAATATTTCCAAGGCCAGCAGGGCGGCGTTCTCCCCCCTGTCCAAGCCTACTGTGGCCACAGGGATTCCAGGAGGCATCTGTACTATGGAGAGGATGGCATCTAAGTTGACTTTTCCGCTAACTGGGACCCCTATGACTGGTTTGATGGTCAACGAGGCAATGACCCCCGGCAAGGCCGCTGCAACCCCTGCCACGGCGATGAACACATCCGCATCAGAGCTTTCGACGATCTGCTTCACCCGCTCCGGGGACCTGTGCGCCGAAGCCACTAACATCTTGCATTCCACACCGAATTTTTTCAACGTGGCTACGGCCTTCTGGCCTACTTCCAGGTCACTCTTGCTTCCCAGCATCACCAAGACAGAGGGCATGTTTTCCTCTCAAATTATAAAGGGATAAAAGGCTTGCGCCTGATTGATTTTGATCCGATAAATTGAGAAAAAAGGAATTTAGGGGGAAGGAGTTTTTCCTCCAGCACCTCTAGCTCTTCATTATGGCCAGCAGGAAAAGGCCTATGGCAATGAGCGCACCGATGACAGCGGAGATTATGTAAAGGAACGCATTCCAGACCACGTCCCCCAGCTCTACTTCCACCATGTCGGTGAAGCCTGCCAAGTATACCCAGATGATGCCTACCACGAGGCCGACCACCAGCAGGATTATGCCGATCGTCCTGCTCTTTCCACTACCGAAGTAGGCGGTGAAAATGCCTGCCAACAGCATGAACAGGGCAAAAGTCAACAGCAGCACGGTCAAGAAATCCATCACAGACATCTCAATTCACCTTTTCCTCAGAACTTTATTCCAGTAAGCGTCTTCGTATCGACCACGCCCGGTATCGAGCGTATCTTGTCCACGACCACCTGCCCCAGCAGGTTGAAGTCGTCGGCCTCAATCTTGGCGATAAGATCGTACTCCCCGAAGAGAGGATGAAGTTCCACCACCTCCTTTACTTTCAGGAGTTCATTGTAGACCTCATGCTCCTTCGCAGGCGCTGTGCTTATCAGTACGAAACCCACCGCCATGCGTTCACCTGCGACGGGTTACGGCTTTTTCTCAAATAAAGCTTTCTGTAATAACCTGAGCGTGTCCAGCAGCTTGTTTTTCTTTAGCATGGATGTGTTCCAGTATATCTATCCTACATGAAAGAGGCTGCCCTTTCCTGCACCTCGGAGAATGAAGGCACATTGGTCAGCGAGCCTTTCTCCTCAATAATGAAGGAGGCCGCGGCTGCTCCAAATAAGGCGCATTTACGAAGCGCCTCTCCCCTGAACAGGCCAGCATAGAAACCCGCCCTGAATGCATCCCCTGCACCCGTTGTATCCGTCACCTTTCGAGGTGGAATGGCTGGGACCTCGATTCTGTCCCATTTGTAATATATAATAGAGCCGCTAGCGCCCTTCGTATTTACAACCATGTCTACCCAGGACAGCAGATCCTCTGGTTCCGTTGCACCTGTGTATTTCATGGCAGTGCGAAGCTCGTTCTTGTTACAGAAGAATACGTCTGACATTCCCAACGCCTCTCGGAACCTTGGCGCATCCCAAACGTGATGTATCTCCTGAGCTGGATCGAAGGCTACTTTCTTCTTCAAACGCTTGATCTCACGCATGAGCCTCAGATAATAATCAGGTCTGCCAGTCATTACATGGATCCACTCCGATTCTGCTGCCGCGTTCATCCTTAGAGGCATGTGATCCATCTTCCCCATAGGACCTTGATATACGAAGGCAATCTGATCATGTGAGCGGTTGGATATGACCCAGACGGTGGGCGTGGCCTCTCCTTCCACCACTACTAGATCCCTCAGATCCACACCTTTCCTTTCCATCAGTGCCCTGAAATCTGTGGGTAAATCGCTGCCTACGTAAGAGCACAAAGCGGTCGGTGTGCCTAGGGCAGCGGAGATAGTAGCCACGTTGGCGGCGGTGCCGCCGTAGTACGTCCTCTTCTCCTCCACGTTCACCGAGGTATTTACCTCAGGGAACCTCTCTAAAATTAGGATATAGTCCAGGTTCGTGTGACCATATACTGTTAGGAAGAACGTCATGTACCCTCTTGCCAGTTGGAGAGATATCTCTCCTGCTCCGGGGTCAGGGAGTCTATGCTTACCCCCATGACCTTAAGCTTCAACCGGGCTACCATTTGATCCAACTCCCGAGGAACGTTGTAGACCTGCGGCCTTAAATTAGAATGGTTCTTTACCAGATAATCCATGGCCAAAGCTTGGATGGAGAAGCTCATATCCATTATCTCCACCGGATGCCCCTGCCCCGCTGCCAGGTTCATAAGGCGTCCTTCTGCGATCAAGTAGGCCCTTCGGCCATCGGGAAATCTGTACTCATCGATGAACTCCCTTGCTCTGCGAGGTTTACCGGCATATGCTTCGAGCGCAGTTCTGGAAATCTCGTTGTCAAAATGCCCTGAGTTGCCCAGCACGCACCCGTCTTTAAGGACCTCTAGATGCTCTCTCCGCACCACATCTTTGCATCCGGTGGCAGATATGATCACATCCGCCTGCTTAGCAGCGTCTATCATGGGCATCACTTCGAAGCCATCAAGCTTAGCCTCAATGGCTTTAATGGGATCCACCTCGGTCACGATGACGCTTGCCCCCAATCCCTTGGCTCTCATGGCGATGCCCTTACCGCACCATCCATACCCTGCCACCACCAGCCTTTTCCCCGCCACCAAGAGGTTAGTGGCATTCATGAAACCATCAAAGGTGGATTGTCCCGTACCATAACGGTTGTCGAAGAGGAATTTCATTTGTGCGTCGTTAACTGAGATTATTGGGAATTTTAGCTTTCCCTCCTTGGCCATGGAACGAAGGCGTATCACGCCCGTGGTGGTCTCCTCATTCCCTCCTTTTACTTCTTTCAATTCACGTGTGCGCTGCGTATGCAACAAGGTGATGAGGTCAGCGCCGTCATCAACGACGAAGTCAGGAGACATGTCCAGGACTCGATTTAAATTCTCATAGTACTCATCGGTAGTCTCCCATTTCTTGGCGTATGTCTCGATGCCGTACTTTTCCTTAAGCGCCGCGGCTACCGAGTCATCAGTGGAAAGAGGATTGCAGGAAGCCAATCGGACCTTGGCCCCGGCGCGCATTAAAGTAATGGCCAGCATTCCCGTCTTGGCCTCCACATGTAAAGCCATACCTATCTTTACCCCTTCCATCACCCGTTCTTTCGCCAGGCGCTTACCCACCTCGGCCAAAACTCCCATATGCGCCTCTGCCCATTCCAGGCGGCGCATCCCTCTGACCAGCAATTCCTCGTCCATCTGATCCCCTCGACATCTAGAGCTTCTAGTTTATTCTTTGCCTCCTCCCGCGGCTCTCAGGTTGGCGCACATTATGGCCATCGCCTCTTCCAGGTTTTTCGCGTTGTCGAAGGAATTGAGCAGGGCCATTCTTTTCTCTGAATTTCTTTTCATCTCAGGCACGAGGGAATTTATCGAAGGTATGGCGCGGGTCAGCTCGTCAACTATGGTTATGTGCGCTGCCCTAGCAGTCCGGGACAGGGGATTTAAATCGATAGCTATGACCTTCTTGCCCGCTCTCACCAGAGCCTCGGCCCTATCCCCATCCTCCAATGGGACCAGTACCGCGTCAGCAGAATAGATACCATCCCGACAACATAATGCCCGCTCCGAGGCAATGCCAGGCAGAGCTGCGTCGGGTGTGCGCCCTAATACTTCGCGGGCCCCTGCGGCCTCTAACACAGAGATTACCTTTTCCACTCTTTCAGGGGTCCGATGAAAGAGGTTGACCTCCACACGTGCGCGCACCGCCTGCGCCAAATTGACGATTCCATCAGCACAGAGCGCAGCAGCGTTCCCGTTAACTGAGATCACTGGCTTTCTGGCCTCCAGCATTAATGCCGCGGCCGCTGCCTCAGCTTTTCTGGCATTTTCGGTGGTCCGCTCACCAAGCAGATAATCGAAGGCCTCTCCCCGCCCATGCGCTATTAGTCCAGCGGGTGCCACTATTCCCTCCTTTACCTTTTGCGCCATCATCTCCCGTGTGACGAGAGACTTGTATCTAGGATGCTCTTTTGAGATCTGCACGAAAGGGTAATCAGGACTCAAGCCCAATAATCGTTTGCTGAGGGGCCCATGCCCCTTTCATTTAAAATGTCGAATGTTGACCAAATCCTATATTAATACAAACCCAAAAAGACTATAAAGAGATTCTAGATAGACTATAAAGACATACTAAATCTTTAAATATTATTAACATCATTGAGGGCAGATTGTTCGGGTGTGTGAAGGGTCCTAACTATGAGGTTTCTTGGAGAGGTCAATGAAATTACTTCTGAAGGAAAGCTCATTGTTAGGGCAAGCTTCGCTCCTCGACCGAAGGAGACGGTATTTGACAATCGTAAAAGACCGTTGGGACGCGTGGGCCGAATCTTCGGGCCTGTGTCGTCGCCCTACGTTTCGGTCGAGCTCACCAATCATAAGAGCCTGCTGTCTGCCATGGGAATGCAGGTCTATGTAGAGGGGGTAGATGAATTTGGCAAAGGCGGTAAAAGAAGGGGCCGATGAGGTCGAGCGTTGCCCGGAATGCAACAGCGGGCATCTGGTCCGCGATTACGAGCGCGGCGAACTAATTTGCGAGGAGTGTGGCTTGGTCATCGATGATCAATTTATCGATCAGGGGCCTGAGTGGAGGGCGTTCGACGTAGAGCAAGGGGAGAAGCGCGCTAGGACGGGGGCACCCATGACCTATACCATCCACGATAAAGGCCTCTCCACGGAGATATCCTGGAAGAACAAGGACTCGTATGGCAAGAGTATCCCCACCCGCAATCGAGCGCAGCTCTACCGTTTGAGGAAGTGGCAGCGCCGCATACGCGTATCCAATGCCACAGAGCGCAACTTGGCTTTCGCCTTGAGCGAATTGGACAGAATGGCCTCCGCCATGGGTCTTCCAAGGAACGTGCGTGAGACCGCAGCCATGGTCTACAGGAAAGCGGTGAACAAGAACCTTATACGAGGAAGGAGCATTGAGGGTGTGGTGGCCGCTTCCCTGTACGCTGCCTGCAGGCAGTGCAACGTCCCTCGGACCTTGGACGAGGTGGCCAACTCCTCGCGCGTGGGCCGGAAGGAGATCGGAAGGACTTATAGATTCATGACCCGGGAGCTCAAGCTCAAACTCATGCCCACCCGCCCGCAGGACTACGTGCAGAGATTTTGCTCGGAGCTTAAATTGAGTGGTGAGGTGCAGGCCAAAGCTGCAGAGATACTCAAAGACGCGAGCAAGAAGGAGCTGACTTCAGGTAGAGGCCCTACTGGAGTGGCGGCCGCCGCCATCTACATCGCCTCCATACTTTGCAATGAGCGCCGGACCCAGCGCGAAGTGGCCGATATAGCGGGTGTGACCGAGGTGACCATCCGCAATCGCTACAAAGAGCTCACGGAAAAACTGGGCATCGAAATTCAGCTCTAAGCGTGGTATTTTGGCCCGGAATTCCGGGCCTACGAAATCATTTTATTGAAGCGACTTCATCCAGCAGCAGGTGTGGCAGTTGTCTAGCGCTAGGCATCTTTTCAAGCCAGCCGCCCTGGTGATGCTCATCGGCGGCCTTGTACTGATCTTCTCCTCCATCTACATTTTCCTGCTGCGGGCGAATTACGCCTATGGTGCTCTGCAAGGTCTTCTTTTTGTGCTGTTCATGGTCATTGCTGGTGGCTTCGAGGCTGCCATGGTCAAGCCTATTTATAGGATTGAACAAGGGGCGTGGCGGAATGCCGTAATCCTAACCTTGCTCTCCGCGCTACTAAAGACCTTTACTGCTCTTACAGCCTTCAACACCTACAATAAGATGAGCAATCCCAAGGACGAAATCGTAATCCAGATAGCTTGGGCCTGCACGGCGATGATCATCGCTGAAGTGATCGTATTGATCCTTCTATTAGCGTTCAAGAGGCTCTTCATGCCAACAGAGGAGGAGGTAAAAGCTTCTATGAAGAAGCTCGGAGGGACCTCGGTGAAGACCGCTTCTGAGTGCCCCACCTGTCATGAGATCGTGGAGAAGGATTGGGTGCAATGCCCGCAATGCGGCACGAGACTCCCTCGCTTCTGCGCCAACTGTAACGCCTCTCTCCCAGGTATGGTGGAGAAATGCCCCAGCTGCGGCACGTTGGTGGAGAGTTCAGAGGTGGTTAAGAAGAGCATAGCCGCCCTGCTAGAGCAAACACAGGAAGAGGCGAGACCTGAGGCCAGATCGGTGCGATTCGCTCGCTTAGGCGAGGCTTATCTTAAAGATGGGCAGACCGACAAAGCATTGGAAGCCTATCGTATGGCCATACATTATACTGAGTTCGACCGTAAGCGCGCCAACTTCATGGTAAAGATGGCTAACATCCTCAACAACGAGGGAAGGGAGAAAGAAGCAATGGAGGTGCTGGAGGCTGCTCTGCGATTGGACCCCAAGGACGCTGCGGGCGCCGGTGCTCTAAAAGACGCTATCAAGGTGAAGCAGACGGCCAAGAAAGCACTGGAAGCATTCGATAAAGGAGAAAGGACAGAGGCTCTAAAATTGGTCGAGGAAGTCCTGGCTACAGATAAGAAGAACGTCAATGATGTCGGTTGGATAAAGGCTCTCTCGCTAGTAGAGGAGGCGGAAAGGATGCTAAAATCCAAGGCTCCTAAGGAGGAGGTGAGGAAGATCCTGGCCAAAGCGGTAGAGCTGGATGCCTATGGTCGTACGCAAGCGATGATAATGTATGAGTCTTTGGCCGTGAAAGAGAAGAGAAAAAGGGCCAAGAAGGCCAAGGGTTGATCACGGCCTTACCCTACGCAGGCGTAGATAATCGACCTTGCGTTTGGTGATGCGAGCGAAAAGGATGTCCTTCTTGACTCCGTGCGCCAATCTCACGGCCCTGGACATCTCTGGCCAGATCGTGGCGTAGTCCCAGGGCACCGCATGCACTAAATATCTAGAATGATGAGCCTCAGGATCGCCATCGTATACGCGGAAGTGAGAGCCATACTTGAATCCTGTCTTGACCACCAGACCGCGCTTCCTAAGATCTTCGTAGGCTCTAAACCGGAGTTCGAAGTCTGGCTGTATCAGTAAGGCGCGCTTGCGGAAAGCGCTCAAGGTCATATTTTTACCAGAATAAGAGTACTCTGTACGCATTATGCCCTTGGCCATGAGATACGCGGTTTCTATCAGAGAGAGCTGTAACGTCTTTCCGATGCGCTTTCCATAGAATCCTTTGGAGTAAAGCTCCTCCACCATCTCTGGATCGGTCACCAGTACCCTATCCTCCAAAAGAAAGCCTTCCGCCTTAAGAGAAGGTAGATCGCTAAGGTTGCCCGAAGGCGAGACGACCGACGCCTTATAATAGGTCAGGTCTCCTTCCTCGTCCACCACTGCCAAGAGCAACTCCTTGCGGGTGCTCTCAGAGCTTTCCGCTTGTTCGAAAAGCGCGCGTACTACGCAGGCAGAGCGTTCCGATACGGCCTGGACCCAATACTTGGTAGTGGCGGTGGAGGGTGTTCCTCCCCTGGGATAAACGCGAAAGTCGAAGTCCCCCTCATATGATTTGACTATGTACCCTCTTTGCCTCAGATCCCTATACACGATATAGAGCGTACTGAATCCATCCACATGTCTCGAAGCGATGCGGATGAGCTCCTCCACCGTCAGAGGCTTTCCCTCTAGCTCCACCACCAATCTATCTGATTCCACGAGGTAGACGGCCTCCAGCAGATCCAGTTCCAGACCGCCTCCCTTCATAGGATAGCCATAGTAGCCACGATTGTAGACCTGACTCGCCTCCGATTGATTCGTGATTATGACCGTGTCTCCCTGCAGCAGCCCCGGCATCCGGCCGACTAACCGCAGCAAATAGATATAAAATATCGTGGCCTAGGAAAACCTAAGAAAGGAATAAGACAAAGACAGACGAGGCATTGGTTCTTCTCCCCTCAAATAACACTTCTCTTCATGCTTTTTCGTTTTGTTTTAGAAAGATTAATAAAGAATATAATACTAAATGTTATCAACCTTCAGTTGTGAACGGTGTTCAAATGACGAACCTATCGGACCTCGATATACTGCTCTCTGTGATCGAGAACCCGACCAGGCGAAGAATCCTTGAGGCGTTGGTCAGGGAGCCGCACTATCCTCTGCAGCTCTCTCGCGAGCTGGGACTGAGCCAGCAAGCTATCATGAAGCACCTGAAGGTCCTAGAGGATTATAGCCTGGTTCGCTCGTACCCTGAGGAGAGCGACCAAGGCGGGCCAACGCGCAAGATCTACGTTCCCACTACCAAGTTCACCATTATCGTGGATTTCGGGCCCGGTCTCTTCGATACCACTTTTGTGAAGTTGGCCATGGAAGCCATGAAGGGACCGAGGGGTCCGCAGAGGATGCCGCAGAAGGCAGATCTGCGTCATATCGGGAAAAAGGTGGCCGAGCTCAGGTCCTCAGTGGCTGAGATAGACGCTCAATTGAAGGAGCTACAGCGCCAGCGGGAAAGCCTCATCGCGAAGAAGGAAGAGATCCTGGAGGAGGCGGCGAGCACCATAGAGGGAAGCATAGATGATTATCAGGTGCGCAAGGTCATCTATGAGTATGTCCAGAATCCAGACATGTCGCCCAGGCAGATAGCAGAGGAGTTGGGCCTCAGGGACGATTTCGTGGAGCACACTATTAGAGGATTGCAGGAGCGGTCTACAGGAGATGGAGGAGGATCGAATGACGGAAAGGGAGGAGAGCAGCTCCGAGAAGTACGCTAAGGAGCTGATACGACTCTTGAACATGATAGGGAATGAAATAGAGAAGGCTGCTAACAAAGTGGGCAAGATGGGGGAGGAGGCTTTACAATCCATGCCTCCCAAGGCCAAGGAGTTCACCAAGGAGATGCAGAGCGTGGTCGATTCCATCGCCGAGAACCTCAAAGAGGACCTGCCCAAACTACAGAAAAACATGGAGAGGATGGCAAGAAGGATGCTTGACTATGCCGAGGGCGTTCAAAAGGCGATGAGGGGTGAGAAGAGATAACTTTATATAGAAGAACATACAATCTATATTCGCTAGTTGTTAACTAGCGGTTAACATCAAATGAAGGAGGTGAGGAGATATGGCTGAGGACAAGAACAGGAACTGGCTGCCAGCTAGGTTCTTCGGCTCAATGGCCCCTGGCCGGCTGTTCGGACCGTCTGCGTTACTTCGAGAGATGGAGCGGATGATGGAGGAGTTCAGCGAGGAATTCGACTATCCACTATGGCCGTCAATTCTCACCTCTCCACCTAGGTTCCCTGCTGTAGACGTGAAGGAGGAGGAGGACAAATATGTGATCATGGCTGACCTGCCAGGCCTATCCAAGGAGGACGTCAATGTCCTGGTGGGAGACGGCATGATTGACATCTCCGCCAAGAAGCAGCAGGAGAGCGAGGAGGAGAGGAAAGGTTACATCCGTAAGGAGCGCGGATACTTCAGCTTCCACCGCCGACTCGCACTCCCGGAGGACGCGGACGAGAACGCGGTCGAGGCCAAGCTGGAGGACGGAGTGCTGAAGCTTAGCGTAGGCAAGAAGAAGGAAGAGAGGAAAGAGACGAGAAAGAGAGTCGAGGTGAAGTGAGGCCTTACCTCATCTCACCTCATTTGGAAGTGTAGGTTGCTATGAGTACATCAGAGAAAGTGCTAAAGGTTGCCGAGGCGAAATCCAAAGATGCCGGCCGCGGCATCGCCAGAGTAGACCCGGCTGTGATGGAAATCTTAGGGTTGACGCCGGGGGATGTGGTCCAGATTGAGGGCAAGAAGCGGACTGTGGCCATTGTCTGGCCCGGGTACCCTGAGGACGTCAACCGGGGTCTGATCCGCATAGATGGAACCATCCGCCGCAATGCCGAGACCAGCATAGACGAGAAAGTGGCCATCCGAAAGGTGGTCGTCAAGGAAGCGCAGAAGATAACCTTCGCCCCTACCGAGCAGCTCCGCATCATGGGCGGCGAGGAGTACCTCAGCCAATCGCTTGAGGGGCGCGCGGTCACGCGGGGCGATGTCATCGAGATTAATGTGATGGGGAGGCGAATTGACCTGGTGGTGGTCTCCTATTCCCCCAGCGCCGATGCGGTGCTGGTGAGCAGGAACACCGAGGTCAAGATAAGCGACAAGCCGGTTAAGGAGACTCAGGCCCGTATACCTCACATCACGTATGAGGACATTGGCGGATTGAGCGAGGAGGTGAAGAAGGTAAGGGAGATGATCGAGCTGCCGCTGAGGCACCCAGAGCTCTTCGAGCGTTTGGGCGTCGAGGCTCCCAAAGGGGTGCTGCTGCACGGCCCCCCTGGCACGGGCAAGACGCTCCTGGCCAAGGCGGTGGCGGGTGAGACCAACGCCAACTTCATCTCCATCGGCGGGCCGGAGATCATGAGCAAGTTCTACGGCGAGTCGGAGGAGCGCCTGCGAGAGATTTTCAAGCAGGCGCAGGAGAATGCGCCCTCCATCATATTCATCGATGAGATCGACTCCATCGCCCCTAAGCGGGACGAGGTCACTGGGGAGACAGAAAGGCG
>JAVYMA010000028.1 GCA_038740345.1 Methanomassiliicoccales archaeon | reverse complement strand
CCAGAGGCTCACCAGAACCTGACAGAATGCGGCCTAGCATATCCTGCGAGACGGGCATGCGCAGAGTCTCGCCCGTGAACTTCACGCCCGCGGAGCGCTCCACCCCTGCGGTCCCCTCGAACATCTGGATGACGACCACTTCGTGTGAGGAATCGAGGACCTGGCCACGCCTCTCCTCGCCACTGGGGAGGGTGACAACCGCTATCTCGTTATAACCCACTGGTTCCGTCCTCTCCACGAAGACCAGGGGGCCTGCGATCTGAGATATGGATCTATACTCTTTGCTAGTCATCTATTTACCTCCCAGGGCTTCGAAGGCCTTTTCCATTTCATTATTGATGGCCTCCAGTTCGCTATCCACTGCCTCCTCGAATTTGCTCTTTCCCAAGCGGGTGCGAAGCGGCATGTTGGCGATCTGCTCCACTAATACTTCATTCTCCACTGCCCTCTTGGATAGGTCTGCGAAGCGCTTGATGGTCTTCATCACTTGATACTGGCGCTTCATGGGACAGTAGGTGTCAACGGGATGGTAGGCGTTCTGCTGCAGCACGATCTCGCGCAGCATCCTCGCTACCTCCAATGTGAGCTTCTGCTCCTCCGGCAGGGCATCAGAGCCTACCAGCTGCACCACCTCCTGCAGCTCTGCTTCCTTCTGCAGCACCTCCATGGCCCAGGCGCGCAGCTCTGGGAAGTCGGGAGCCACGTTGGAACGATACCAACCGTCAAGGCTGGTTCCATAGAGTGAATAAGAAGTAAGCCAGTTGATGGCAGGGAAGTGCCTGCGCTCGCGCAGTTTGGAATCCAAGGCCCAGAACACCCGCACGATACGTAGCGTAGCTTGCGTAACTGGCTCAGAAAGATCCCCTCCGGGAGGTGATACCGCCCCTACCACCGAGACCGAGCCTTCTTTGCCCGAGAGAGTCTCCGCCCGGCCCGCGCGCTCGTAGAACTCCGATAGCCTGGCGGAGAGATAGGCAGGGAACCCTTCTTCTCCTGGCATCTCCTCCAGCCTGGAGGAGATCTCCCTCATCGCCTCAGCCCATCGGGAGGTGGAGTCGGCCATGAGGGAAACATCATATCCCATGTCCCGGTAGTATTCGGCCACCGTCATTCCAGTGTATACGGACGCTTCTCTGGCCGCCACGGGCATGTTAGAGGTGTTGGCTATCAGCACCGTCCTGCCCATCAAGGGCTTGTGCGTCTTGGGGTCCTCCAGCTCAGGGAAGAGGGTAAGCACTTCGGTCATCTCATTGCCGCGCTCACCGCATCCTATATAGACCACAATGTCTGCATCGGACCATTTCGCTAATTGCTGCTGCGTCACGGTCTTCCCTGTCCCGAAACCGCCAGGGATGGCAGCCGTACCGCCTTTTGATATTGGGAACAGAGTGTCCAGAATGCGCTGGCCCGTCAAGAGCGGCACATCGGGCGCCAATTTCCGGTTCACTGGTCGCCCATACCGCACTGGCCACAATTGCATCATGGTGACCGGCTTGCCGTCTATGGTGGCGATCGGATCCGTGACCGTGAAATCACCGGAGCGAATCTCCTCCACCGTGCCCTTCATGCCCAATGGTACCAAGATGCGATGGGTAATGGATTTTTCAGGGGCAGTCCCGAGGATGGCTCCTTCCGTGACCTTGTCTCCCTTTTTCACTGAGGGGGTGAAGGTATACTTGGCCTTACGGTCCAGGGCTGGTGCCGTCACGCCTCTCTTAATGAAGTCCCCCATGGCGGCCATGAGGTCGGGAAGAGGCCTTAAGATGCCATCATAAACCGTTCCTAGAAGCCCAGGCCCAAGCTCAGCGACCAGAGGCATACCAGTTGATGATACCGGTTCGCCCGGCCTTATCCCCGAAGTGTCCTCGTAAACCTGGATGACCGTTTTATTGCCCACGATCTTGATGACCTCACCCATGAGCTTTTCCTTGCCCACCTGGATGACGTCATACATCTTGGGGGAAATCCCAGTCGCAGTCACCACAGGGCCTGCTACCCTGTTAATCTCACCTACATTAGCCATTTCAACCCCTCTCAGTTTTGTATAGGTCAACGCCAATAGCTCTCTTCACCTTCTCGCGAAGGTCGCCCTCGCCCTTGCCTATAGGCACGACCACGGGCGCTATACTCTCCAATACCTTCCTTCTTGTGATAGCCCCCAACCTCTCTAGGTCGGAGGAATTCATGACAAGGACACCGATGGTAGAGTCCGCGATAAGCTCTAGGACTCGGCGCTCCAGATCGGCGTCCGAGACAGGATAGACTCGCTTCAAGCCTGCCAATCTGAAGCCTAGGACGAATTCGTCACTACCTACGACCGCGATGTCCATTAAATCACCAGTAGCCTCTTTATCAGTTCGGGATCCATTCCGCTCTCCTTGCCTCTGGCAATGATTCGGATATTATCGACTTCGACTTTCTTCCTTATTATAAAATCTAGGATAGGCAGTACTGAAAGCGGATACAGTCTTGAGAACTTCTCTGAGGATTCTAAAGTGTATCTTTGCAGAGCCAAGGATATCTCCGCCAGCGAGCCAGTACGCCTGAACGCTTCCAGACCTTCTTTGTTCTCGGAAAACATGCGAAGGTTCGAGAGTTCAGATAAAAGCTTATCCATCCCCTCCACTGTCGCTAGTCTGATGAACTCCTTCTGGTCAATTTCCTCTCCTCCAGGGACGAAAAAGCCAGTAATCCGATCAGCGGATAGGTTTTCCCTTTTGCATTTAAGCAAAGTCATCACGTTGAGCACATCAATCTCCCGAGCGACATAAGAGTAGAATTCCTTGCCCGCCTTGGATCTTCTATCGATTTTGCTCAGCAATCTCTCATAATAGACCTTATCCAAATAGTCTTCAATCTGAGCTAACGTGCCTGTGCGTTCCACTGAGGAAATTAATTCCTCTGACAACTGAATGGTTTCCATTCCCTTCAGAGCCTCTAGAACTTCTTGAACGTTCTCTAGCGAAACCAGGCGATTTAGAGTTTCCTCACTTATCGAGCCCGCAGCGACAAGATCCTCCTTAATCTCATCTACGCTAGCTCCATAATACTTACCTCTTAGGATGGTTTTGATATTCCAGGCGTCCCACCTACCTAGATAGCTGGCAACCATCTCTCTGAGATCTCCTTTAGTGAACCCTAAAATCTCTGTATAAACCCTGGCCAGGTTTCTACTCGTACCCAGCTCAATTAGGTTCACCCCATCCCACTTGGATGCCAGAGCTGCCATCTCCACCTTATATTGGGTCTCACCTAGGAAACGGCCAATCTCATTCAGGTCCATCATCAACAGCTTAGGGTAGTTGTCCTTTGAGAGCAGGAATTTTTTCTTAGCCTTAACTCTGGCGCAGGCATAAGAATAATTGCCCTTTCTACCCCAGCGTGGAATCCGCATTTCTTCACCCAAACAGGATGCCAGATACGTTCTTTAATTCCTTCTCCCAGATGCTTTCTAAGATGGTATCAAACTGAAAATCCAACCTTACTAAACCGTCTCTTGACTCGAGAACCAGGCCCGGGCCCATATCCATTTCAATTACAGAGCCCACGCCAGGAAGGGAGCTAACAAGGGGAGATTCTCCCCTTGGGCAATAGACTGTAGGTTTGGAAACGACCTTGATACCATTCTCCAATATCTTCGAGTAAATCCTTGCCTTCTCAGATTGGCTTAGCCTTGCCAGCTCCTTCATTGTTTCCTCGAAGGTCCTGTCAAGCACTTCCTTTTTTGTATTGAGGACGACCCTCTTAGCTTCAAGTTCGGCACTGGATAACTCCTGTTGCCTCAGACGTTTGACCGACTCCTCTATGCTTTTCTCGCTCTCGGCCCTGCGTCTCGTGATGGCTTCATTAGCTTGAGCTAAGATCACTCCCCTTTCTTTCTCCCCGGCAGCGATGAGTTGGTCTGCATCCTTCCTGGCATTTTCCAGGATTTTCTCGACCACTCGTTCTAGCGCCATGAACAGGCCTCTGGTTGACTGTTTCCTTTACGGAGCGAATTGGCCCATAGATGTCCAAAGCAGAATGCCCATGACCAGCCCAAAGATCACAATCGTCTCTGGGATGACGGTAAGAATGAGACCCTTACCGAACAGTTTCTCGTCCTCAGCCATGGCGCCTATGGCGGCCGACCCGATCTCCTTCTCAGCCCATGCAGAGGCAAGGCCTGCTATACCTACTGCCAAACCAGCACCTATTGCTATCATTCCTGCGTCCATTTTTTCACCTCTCTGTCGTATACTTCCTAACTATCCTAAGCGGGGAGAATTTTGTCCCGCCTCCAGTATAGAACTTCGTGAAGAGTTCTACGTAATGGAGCCTAACCGAGTGCAGTCCGGCGGAAATGACCGCCAGCATGAATATCGTTAGATGTCCTATCATGAACACCACTATGGCGAAAAGCAACATCGCCCCTCCCGCCGGGGCTAGCATCTCAATTGCGATCATGTTGAAGGCCATGGCCATGCCTGCCTTCGACATCCCTATGGCAGCCAAACGGCTGTAAGAGAGCACATTTGTGAAGAGAGCAGGTAACTCAAGAATCGCACCTCCACCTTCTCCAATATAAGCGATGATGATGCCAGGAATAATTAGACCTAGCCCGATATAAATATATAAATCCACTGCTGGGAATCCCATCCAGGAGATGGGCTGAATTAGCATGTTCACCATGAATAGAAGCACCAGAAACAGGCCGAAGAGGATCATTAACCAGCCCATCTTCTCAAAGAACGCGTCCTTTAAACCATGCTGTTTATTTTTGTTATATATGCCTAAAATGAAACCAATGGCCAGGTGGGCAAGGCCGATGAAAAGTGTAGCGAAGAGGAAAATTTTAACGTCGTGTAGTTTGCTCAACATCCCCAATTGTGGCAAAGCTGTTCCCAGCATGGATGACCAGGAAAGCTCATTTCCCAAAGGATAAAGCTCCTTCAATTCCTCGATGCTCTCTCCGCCGTGAGCCACCCACTGAGGCCCGAAGTGCATACCAAAGGCCTCCCCAAAGAGGAATAAGCCAAATATGGTAGCCCATATCCCACCGAAGAAGAGCATGGTGGCAATTACCCTCCATTCACTTGTGCGGCACTTCCTTAGCCCGATGTAGCCCAAGATAGAGAACGCTACCCCATAGGCCAAGTCACCGACCATCAAGCCAAAAAAGAGCGGGAAGGTTATAGAGAGGATGTTTGTCGGATCCAGTTCGTTATATTTCGGAATAGATATGAGTTCCGTCAGAAATGAGAACTTTCCTATCGTCTTTCCCGGCGATAGTTTAGATGGAGGTTCTTCAACGACATGAATCTTCTCCGTTCCAGGCTTTGCTTCCTCAGGATGAATGTGCATCCTTCTAGGAACGGTCTCCAATACCTCAAGATGGCATCCGGTTCCTACTTTCTCATCCAACGCCTTTTGCAAGGCCAATACGTTCTTCGTAGGAACCCAGCCATCAAGAACGAAGGCATGCTCAGTCGCTCCCATGCGCAAAGGCAGTTCAGCCTTTTCCACCTGTATGCTCAGCTCCTCGTCGCTAGCCAGCATGAAGGACTGATATCTCTCACGCAACGACGCTATGTGGCTTTCTGCCTCCTCTATTTTGGCCTTGACGGATGCAATCTCGCCATCTAATGTTGATATGACTTTCTCTGGGCTTCCATCCAACCTTGGTGGAAGATATTCCATATAGCCATTCTGTACCAAAAGCTTCTGGGCTTCAGCTGCTTCCTCTTTAGCTACGAAGAGAGCCAAGAAACGCTTATCGGGTGAGAGGAAAAGCTCGAAATTTTTTATCTTTCCCGTTAAATCCTCTTCGGAAATTGATTTTACGAATCCAGTGAAAACGACCAAAAAAGAGTAACCTCGATACATTTCCAAATCAAGTGGAAGCGAAGCGAAGGGCTCCACCTGCTTGCGAGTGCTGTCCAGCTCTTGTAATTTTGACGTTAATTGATTCTTTTTCTCCAACGCCTCGGATATTTCTTTGCTAAGCGTGGATATGGCCGAGTCGAGATCCTTCCTTATTTGCGAAACTTCGATTTTATCCGCTACTTCCTCTCTTTCCACGCCCATGTCCTTTTCCAAGGCGCGGAGCTTCAGAAGTTTGGCGGATATCTCTGAGGCCACTGGCATAGGGGTGCCGAGTGAGAAACCTTCCTCCTCAGCAGAGAAATCGATTGGATGGACACACTCCACCGAATACAATATGTCGATGGTATCCTTCAGATGCTCTTTAGATCCTACGATTAGGACTTTAGTGATTTCCTCAGGGAGTAGCATCCAGAGCCCTCTCGAATTGCTCCTTAAGGTACTGCTTAGCCCTCGGGATATTGGATGAGGCTTTGTTAGCGATCCTCGTCGCCTCATCTCTTGCCTTCTTCAATATTTCCTCTTTTTGGGAAGCAATTAGGGACTTTTCCTTGGCGAAAGCCGCTTCCATATCCGCCTTTATCTTTGCCTCGGCCTCCTGCAGCATGCGGGCCGCATCCCTCTTAGCAGAGGAGATGGTCAATTTCTGACGCTCTTCAGCCTCCTTCACGATGGCCGCCGCTTTTGCCTCGGCTTCCTTAATCTTTAGAAGTGTTTCGGCCCTACTCAAAGGCGATCCCCCGAAGGTTAGGCCGACAATATCATGATTATATTTATAGGCTTTGAAATAGTGCCTCTTCTAGACGCTTAAGAATACTTCAAAAAACAGAATAAGCTGGCCTACTCCTTAGAAGTACGCATAAGCTCATGACTGTCTGCCTAGGGTTCCTCTGCTTCCAATGGAGGGATATATCTCTTAACGATCACGCCACTCTCTTCCAAAATCGCCTTGGAAAGCAGGTCCACATATTCGTCCTTATAAATTACCTCGCGAATGCCTGCATTCACCAGGATTTTCGCACATAACACGCACGGATAAGTCGTGGTATAAATCGTGGCGTCCTTGATGCTGACGCCGAAATACGCTGCCTGTATGACCGCGTTCTGTTCAGCATGAACCCCCCGACAGAGCTCGTGCCTCGTACCTGATTCTATATTGTTCTGAAGCCTCACGCACCCTACCTCTGCGCAATGCTTCAAGCCCTTCGGGGCGCCGTTGTATCCAGTGGTGAGAACTCTTTTCTCTTTGACCACCACTGCCCCCACTTGACGCCTCAGGCAGGTGGAGCGACTTGCCACCAGATCGGCCATGCGCATGAAGTATGTGTCGTTGTCGGGTCTAACCACGAGCCTCCCACATTTTACAAAGGATAATAATCTTGCCCTGTTTGCATTGTTGAAATGATAAGCGAGCGAGGGAAGACATAAAATAATGAAATGAAGTTTGAAGCCCGCATGTCCGCCAAGAGCCGGTTGAAAAAGCTGCTGAGGCCTTTTTCGGGTCTGATCTTGGCCGCCGTCATCGTTCTAATTTTTATTGGCGGGCTTTGGCTGTATGCGGGCATTTGGCCTCCTCTGGTAGTAGTGGAATCACCCAGCATGCAGCATTCTGACCAACGCTCTTATATAGGCATCATCGACACAGGTGATATGGTCATTCTGAAGACCGTGCGCTCTGCCACAGATATTAAACCTTATCTGGAAAGCTATCCAAGCGGATACTCAACCTATGGTAGTTTAGGAGATGTAGTGATATACCGGCCCTTAGGCAGCGAGGTCAGAACTCCAATAATTCATCGCGCCATTTGCAGAGTGGAGTATAATCAGAGCGGTGGCGGATTCGACGTTCCCGCCCTCAGAGATTTGCCGCGAGACTTATGGCAGGTCAGCGGTGGCCCCTCTACTTGGTACAACATCAAAACGACCTTGATACTCAATGAGATAGGACATGACGGCGTCCAGGTAAGAATTGACTTTGCCACCATGCTCAACAACTTCGCGGCTATGCATATCTCACCCCATGGAGGACTGATAACTTTGGGAGACAATAATCACGGCATTATCGATCAGAACTCCATCGGTGGGATATGCTGGAGGCCTGTCAAGGATGAGTGGATAAGCGGAGTGGCTCGAGGCGAGATCCCTTGGTTCGGACTCATCAAGTTATATGTGAACGGGCAGGCTTCAAGAGTGCCCATACCCCCTAACTCCCAGAGTAATCTTCTCATCAGTTTAGGCCTGATAATAGGGGTGCCAATCGCCATAGATGCCTCGACTATAATCCTAGAGCATAAGGGCATAGATTTACGTTCCAAAATGCGCAAGGCCTTGCATCTTCCAGAGAAGAAAAAAGAAGAAAAGGGCACAAAAGAAAGCGCTTCGGGCACTGACGATGCGGGATTGGGAAAAGGTAAGGCTGCTCAGCGGAAGAAAAATTCTATGGAGAAGAGTGGGAAGGGTGGCTCCTCCAGTTCAAGAAAAGGGAAGGGTAAGGACAAGGGTTGACTAGATAAGTGTGGTCTGCGTTTTTGGCTTGTAGTTTTTGAGTGGCTGGAGGATCTCGTCCTCCTCCAAAGTCCGCTTAGTCTCGGCCAGAGGTACTGCTGATTCTATCTCTTTAGTGCGGCCTCCACGGCCGAATGATTTAACTCTCGCATGGATGATGCCTAACATGTCCAACTCCGAAATCAAATCCGTGACCCTGCGTTGCGTGAGACAGGCCACACCTACCACCCTGCACAGGTCTCTATAGGTCTCATATACATCTCCAGTAGTCAATCGACCGTTATTCTTCTCTTCATTCATCAGTATTCCTAAGAGGACCAACTTCGACTGTGTTGGTAGCGTCTTAACCGCTTCTGTGACGCAGTCCAACTCTATCTTGTTCTTGGCTTTGTAAACATGGGCTTCGGTTATCTTATCATCATTATTGCGCTCTGCGATCTCTGCCGCTATGCGTAACAAATCAAGGGCACGTCTGGCATCTCCATGCTCTTGCGCTGCTAGGGCGGCACAAAGAGGTATCACCGGCCCTTCCAAAGTTCCTGGGTCGAAGGCCAAGGATGCCCTCTGATTCAATATGTCCTGGAGCTGCTCCGCGTTATATGGAGGGAAGACCATCTTTTCCTCGCCCAATCTGCTTCGAACGCGGGGATCCAAGAACTCAGTGAATTTCAAATCGTTTGAGATTCCGATTATACTCACCCTCGCCTTCATCAAATCGTCGTTCACCTTGGAGAGATGATAAAGGACGTCATCCCCACTTTTATAGACCAACTTGTCTATTTCATCCAAGACGATAATGACCACGCGATTCTGCTCGTCTATCTTCTCACGTAGGATGTTGTAGACTCTCTCTGTGGACCACCCTGTGAAAGGAATGCGCTCTTCAAAGTCCTGTATGAATTGATTCCCAATATTCTGTAGGACACCGTATTGCGTATCCACTACTTCGCAATTCATGTAAAGGAAAGTCACGCGATTCAATTCAGAATCGGCCTTGCGGATTTCGTTCCCTAAATACTTAACCACTGCTGTCTTACCTGTTCCTGTCTTTCCAAATATCAGGACGTTGGATGGTCTTTCACCTTTTAGTGCTGTAACCATTATTTGCGCCAGCTGATTGATTTGGCCTTGTCGATGGGGCAGAGCATCAGGAATGTAGGATGGGCGTAGTATCTCTCGATTTCTGCGAAATATCTGTTTTCCTGTGAGGTATTGAGTAAAGACGTTGTCTTCCACTTGAGCCCCCCTAAACCTCAGGGCGATGGCAATGCCCCACCCCTTTATTTCCTGTGGAAATGGACTCCGCCGAAGCGAGTTTCAGTGGAAAAGATGCTAAGCATTACATGAACCTTTCTTTTATTTTTAGAATCCAGATTCTATTTAGTCCGTTAACTTTTCGCGTGATTTTTCGTAGACCCCCCACCCCTTTATTTCCTGTGGAAACTTGGAAAATCATAGCAACAACTATTGAGTTAAAGCTGAGGTTTATTTGCTGATTGCTTCCATGACAGGCAAGCAATTCTGCGTCTTCTAAATGACTATTCTTGTAGGCTTTCACTTTAAACTCATCTAATAACTACAAGGACAGATGATGGATAAGGACTTATGAGCTATATCATCAAGGTTTTTTGTTAGACAACACTTTCTTTTGATTTTGTTATGCCAGAAAAAATTGTCCTCGATAAATGTGTTGCAGAATCATATTCATTATTAAAGCTGTCTATTTAAGAAATAGAAATGATGGGAAAAACTTGTGCAATCGTTACCCTAGATAAGAACCTTAAGGAGATAGAAGAGCTTGCTAGCAGTGCGGGCTATGATATCATCTATGTAATCTATCAAAAACGCTCATATCCAGATCCATTAACCTTCATCGGGAAAGGGAAATTGAATGAGTTAAAAGATATAACTTTGCAGAGGCGTGTTGACACTTTGTTAATTAATGGTGAGCTTCGTCCTTCACAGCATTATCATTTAGAGAACTTCTTGAAAATTGAGTGTATCGATCGTATTCGTCTGGTGCTCGAAATATTCATGCTAAGAGCAAACGACAGGAAATCTAAGCTTCAAGTAGAGAAAGCAAGGCTTCGATACGAAATACCTCTTCTGAGAGAATGGATTCATAGCGCCAAGGCAGGGGAACATCCTGGCTTCCTTGCTGGAGGAGAATATGCAGTTGATGTCTATTATGACCTTATTAGAACCAGAATACGGCGTATTGACAAAGAGCTAGCTTCAATCCACTCTTCTGAAGAGAATAGAAGGAAAAGCAGAAGAAAGGATGGTTTCATTCTGGTTTCCTTCGCTGGATACACGAACGCAGGAAAATCATCTATGATGAAAATATTAACTGGAAAGGAAGTAGTCATTCAAGATGAAATGTTCTCTACCTTAACCACCACAACGAAAAGAATGCAAGGAACATCACTTCCTATCTTGCTTACCGACACTATTGGCTTCATCCAAGATCTTCCGCCATATGTAATTGAAGCTTTCAAAAGCACGCTGACAGAGATTTTTTCCGCGGATTTGATACTTTACACTATCGACATCTCAGAAAATCTAAAAGAAGTTGAAAGAAAAATAGACACGTCAGAGAAGATACTTTTTCCTGAGGTTGATTCTAACAAAATTATCGTGATACTTAATAAAATAGATTTGCTGGATGAGAATAAGATAATGAATATCCTGGACTTCATCAAGAATAGATTCCCTTCCTGTGAATATTATTTCACATCGACGAGAACAGGACAAGGAATCGAAAAACTTCGTTCGGCAATAATAAGACGTTTCGCTGTTCAAAATCGCTTTGAGATAACATTACCTCATGCCGAAGGTGTTGAAAGTTTCATTTCCTCGCTTCACGAAAAGGCTGAGATCTTCGAAATCGAACGCTCAAATAGCATACAAATCAAAGGCTCATGCAGATCTATAGATATCATGGTGTTGACAGCTAAGGTTAACAGCCTTGGAGGAAAAATCGAATTCTATTCGTCTGAATAATGCATTCTTGACTCACTCAATACAGCATAAGACACCAAAATTTGAAAGGCGAGGCCATTATTTTGCGATTACCGAGATTTCCACAGGAAATAGAGGGGTCCCCCTCATCACTTGATACCTAGCTCTTCCTTCTTCTTCTTTAATCGCTTCTCATACTTTGTCGGCATACGCCACGCAATATACTCAGCAGCGTCCTGACTTCTTATGAATTCTGCTTTACTCTCTATCTTCATATATCGCTCGAACTCACTCGCCCTTCGCAGATATCCTATCAATAAAAGCAAGCCTACAATAAACACTATGAAACCAATCACAAGTAACCAATAGGCCCAACCCCCAAGACCAATATCATCAACTGTTATCTGGACAAGGCTTATAGCAGACAGCAATGCGCCAACGCTTGAAGCCATGATAGCGATGCCCAGAGCATGCTCCACTTCGAATGGCTTAGGCATGTTCATGCGCATCAAAATTCGATTATATTTTTCTTATCTAGCTCAGAGAATTAAATGTAAACCGAAAGGGGAAATGCCACCTCTACGAAAATCAACATTATGAGGTCCCTGCAAGCTCTGCTCCTCCTATCCTGTCTCTCGGTCGTAATCATGATTGCCCTCTCTGACCCTTCCCTTCCAATATCGCAGGATTTCAACTCCAAATACCCCTCAGATAGCAAGATACAAATGGTGTGCCGTGTGCGTAGCGCAAATGAGTCCCAAAACGGCTGGGTGCTGGAATTGGAAGACGCTCACGGCTCGCTGGCCAAAGGATTCCTACCCCGTTCATTGGGACTCGCTCCCCCACCCCAATCATCCATCGTGGAGGTTATTCTGCAACCCTCCGATAGCCCGCAATTTTATTTCATCAGATCCCTAGTGATCATCAAAAGCTAGCCCAATCGAAAAGGGTTTAGACCAGAGAACACTCCTCACCAACGAGCATGTACATCGCCTTCGACGACACGGACTCCACCAATTTCATGTGCACTACCTTCCTAGCCACCGAAATAATTCGAGCCTTGCCGCAGTACGACCTTATCGGCTTCCCAAGACTAGTCCGCCTCAATCCTTCCGTCCCATGGAAAACGAGAGGGAATGGAGCCCTCTGCTTAAGGCTCGGTCACGGAGCGGGACAGAGCTCGATTATTGGCGAGATTGAAGGCAGGGAGATCAAGAGCTATTCAAGATCTAAAGGAGCCCCAGATCGTGATGAGGTGTTGGAACTATGCCATCAACTGTTGACTAAGTGGTCCCGAACTCAAGAGGACGCCAGCCCTGGCATGGTCGTCAGCGAGCGCCAACCCTCGCAAAGGTTGTATTGGAGGACGGTACGCGAGATAGTGAGAAAGGAAGAAGTATTGGAAGAGCTTCATCGCGTTGGAGCGTCATTTTTTGAATTGGCCGGAGGGCGGGGGATCATCGGTGCCAGCGCAGCAATGTCATGGAGGCCGAGGGACAGAACCTATGAGATCTTAGCCTATAGGACCAGGGAGCGGTGGGGCAGCCCTCGGGAAGTAAGACCAGAGGATGTGGCTCTGCTGGATTCACTATTCCCCTCCACCTTCAACAATTATGATAGCGTGGCTCAGAGGCCGGTAATAGTGCCACATTCTCCATGCCCCATCCTCTTTGGCATCAGGGGCGACGATCCTTCAGTGCTGCCAATCGCCATGCGCTCTATCCGTGGCGAAGCCATCGACCGCTGGCTTATATTCATAACTAATCAAGGAACGGATGATCACATAATAAGAAAATGGTCGGAATTAAGGCCATGGAGCTCTTATTGCGTGCAAGGTAAGGTCTCGAAAGCTCCTCGCACCATTGCCGGAGGACATGTGATTTTAGGCCTCAGCACAAAAGTAGGAGAAGTGGAATGCGCCGCTTATGAGCCTTCGAAGGAGTTCCGCGAGGTGGTCCGCAAACTCATCGCCGGCGATGAGGTGGTTGTGATGGGCGAACTCAGAGAGAATCCTCGCACCCTCAATCTGGAAAAGCTGTGCGTAACAGAACTGGCGCGCGATTGGCGTAAAGTTTCCAATCCCATCTGTCCCCAGTGTTCGAAGAGCATGAAATCCATGGGGGTGAGTGGCTGGTACCGCTGCAAGCGCTGTGGGCAAAAGTCAAAGGGAGGCGAAAAAAGAGAAGAAATGACAAGAGACCTGGTCCCGGGTTGGTATGAGCCACCCGTCAGGGCCCGACGACACCTCAGCATGCCGCTTAAGCGTCAACTCCTTCCATGATTTCGACCATGGTCGTATCCCATCATCGTCAATTTTTTATATGGATACCTTCTTCGGCGCCGCGAGGCGATGAGCACGAGGGACGACGAGGTCGTTATTCTTAGCGCTGTACGGACGGCCATGGGAAAGTTCGGTGGGACGCTGAAGGACGTACCAGCGGTGGAGCTGGGGGCTACGGTGATCCGGGAGAGCGTGAACCGCGCCGGCCTGGAGGCGAAGGACATCGAAGAGTGCATAATGGGCATAGTTCTCAGCGCTGGAGTGGGCCAGAATCCGGCGAGACAGGCTGCCATGCGTGCCGGCCTCCGCCCCGAGATCGGATCGCTGAACGTGAATAAGGTCTGCGGTTCCGGCCTAAAGGCGGTGATGCTCGCCGCCAATGCCATAAAGGCAGGGGAGCATCAGGTCGTGGTGGCAGGAGGAATGGAGAACATGAACATGGCCCCCTATCTCCTGCATCAGGCGCGCTTCGGCTACCGCCTCAACGACAATAAGATAATCGATCATATGGTGCGCGACGGCCTTTGGGACTCTTTTAACGACATGCATATGGGCATGACGGCTGAGATTGTGGCCCAGCGTTTTCACGTCACGAGAGAGGAGGCGGATTTGATGGCGCTGGAGAGCCATAGGAAGGCCAGTGAGGCCATCGCGCAGGGCAGATTCGAGGAGGAGATCGTGCCCTTACGCATAAGCTCCAAGAAGGGCGAAATGGAATTCAAGGTGGATGAGGGAGTACGTCCTGATACCAGCTTAGAAGCTCTATCAAAATTGAAGCCGGTGTTCATGGAAGGAGGAATCGTGACTGCTGGCAACGCTTCCCAGCTCAGCGATGGGGCATCTGCATTGGTGATCTCTTCTAGGCGCTTCGCCGAGGAGCGTGGTCTCAAGCCTTTGGCCAAGATCGAAGGATATCATACAGGAGGGGTCGAGCCCAAGCTGATCATGGAAGCGCCCATCCCCACCACGCGGGAACTGCTTCGCAGACTGGGCCTGACCATGGAGGATGTCGATCTATTCGAGCATAACGAAGCCTTCGCCACCGCTTCCGTGGCGGTGCGGAGGGAGTTGGGGGTTCCTGAGAATCGCTTCAACGTCAATGGAGGTGCGATCGCTCTCGGCCATCCCATTGGGTGCAGCGGGGCGCGTGTGCTGACTACATTGGTGCACGCTATGGCTAAAAGGGGAGCGCATCGGGGCCTGGTGACACTCTGCCTCGGAGGAGGCAATGCCGTGGCGATGAGCGTCGTGAGATGAGGGCAAAGAATCGCCCATTTTAAGGCAGAGCTATAGTTATTAATCGATGTAAATCTCATCACCCGTTGGGATAAGCGATGCCTTCCTTGGATGAGGTGATCTCCACCGTCGAGGGTTACAAGGGCGAGATGATAGAGGCGCTTACAGAGCTGCTACGCATCCCTGCGATAGGACCGGAGAATGGAGGGGAGGGGGAGTTCGAGCGCGCGCGCTTCGTAAGGGAATTAGCGGAGAGGTGCGGTTTTGAAGACATAGAAATGTACGATGTCCTGGACGAGAGGGTGCGGCTACGCTTGCGGCCCAACGTGGTGGCCAAAAGGAAAGGACTGTCTGAACAGATGGTTTGGATAGTCACCCATATGGACACTGTTACCCCGGGCAATCTGGATGCCTGGACCTATCCCCCCTTTTCCCCAAAGGTGGTGGATGGGAAGCTCTATGGCTTGGGCGCCGAGGATAACGGTCAATCGCTTATCGGCACCATGTTCGCTGCCAGGGCCTTGAACGAACTCGGCATGGTCCCGGAGAGAGGGATGGGATTGGCCGTGGTCTCGGATGAGGAGACGGGCAACACCAAGGGCATAAAATTCCTCTTGGAGGAGAACGTCTTCCATAAGAACGACTTCATCTATGTACCTGATTTCGGCGTTCCAGATGGCTCCGTGATTGAGGTGGCGGAGAAGCACATACTATGGCTGAAGGTGAAGGTGAAAGGGAGACAGACTCACGCTTCCACGCCGCAAAAGGGCATAAATGCCATGAAGCTAGGAAGCCAATTGATAGATTTCCTGGTGGAGCATCTGAACGCTCGATATGGAGAGGTGGACGCGACCTTCCTGCCCCCGGTCAGCACCTTCGAACCCACCAAGCGATTAGAGACGGTAGGGAATGTCAACACCATTCCTGGTGAGGATACTTTCTGGTTCGATGCCCGTGTACTTCCCAGATACGAACCCGAGGAAGTGGTGGAGACGGTCAGGAGTGTGGCGCGCTTGTTCGAACAGCGCAGCGGCGCCAAGATCACCGTGGAAGTGGATCAGATGAATCGCTCAGGACGTCCTTCCAGCACGGATAGCATTGCACTCATGACTCTTGCCAGCGCCATCAAGAAGGTGAAGGGCGTGGACGCGCATGCAAGGGGCATAGGAGGTGGCACTTGCGCCAATCTGTTCCGCCTCGCAGGCTATGACGCCTATGTCTGGGAAACGGTTGATGAGATGGCTCACAGCGTCAACGAGTACTGCAGGGTGGAGAATATGGTAGGCGATGCCAAGGTGTACGCCGCGGTGCTGGGTTCGCTTTGCTTCTCTCTTCATTAAGGAAATAAACGACCGCATGCAGCAACGACGAAGTCGACTTGCGATCTAACATGGGGGATCAGCTGGAGAAAAGACGCTCCACCATCCATTTACTGTCGAACTTGATGATGTCTTCGTATTCCTGCCCTGTTGATAGGAAGGCTATCGGCTTCTTGATGGTATAGGCGATGGACAGCGCGGCGCCCCCCTTAGCATCGGCATCAATTTTCGTTAGTATGACGGCATCGATGCCTACCGCAGCGTCGAAAGCACGCGCCTGCTCGATGGCATCGTTCCCTGCCAGCGCATCCCCCACGAATACTACCAGATGAGGCTTGACCACGCGTTTTATCTTCTTCATCTCATCCATCAGATTGGTGTTGGTCTGCATCCTTCCCGCGGTGTCTATGAGTACCACGTCCTTCTTTCGTGCCCTAGCATGGTCCACGGCATCGAAGGCAACCGCTGCCGGATCGCCTCCTGGGGAATGCTTGATGACCTTGCTGCCCAGCTTCTCTCCATGAATGCTTATCTGTTCTATCGCCCCAGCCCTGAAGGTATCAGAGGCGGATATAACGGTGCTCATACCCTTTTGCTGCAAGCGATGGGCGATCTTGGCGATGCACGTGGTCTTCCCCGTGCCGTTGATGCCCACGAACATAATTATCACTGGCCGCTCGTGCCTCTCCACGAACTCATCGAAGTCGAATTTATTCTGGCTTAAAACGGCTTCCACCGCGTTCTTAAGTGATAGCCTTACTGCATCTTCCACGGCAAAGCGCTTGTCCACCCTCTTTCCCAACAGCTCTGCCCGCACGTTCTTCTTTATCTCCTCTACCACCGGGACTGCCACATCGGCCTGCATCAGTCCCAGCTCCAGGTCCCATAGAATCTCGTCCAATTCTTTCTCGTCGATCTTGCGGCCAGAATCGCCTATGACATCTGCCGCCCTCTCGGGAAGGGGCTCCTCCACCTTTTTGCGGGAGAACAGCTTCTTCAGGGCCTCGAACATCTAACCCTCATACCTGCTGCTGCAGGCGCTCGTATTCGGCCTGCACCACTTGCTGCAGCTGCGCCGAGCGCTGCTCAATTACCATGAGGCTTTCACTCACCTTCTTGGCAGCTTCGGAAAGCTCGGCAATCCTGGCTTCCAATGTCTTTATAGCCTCATCCACCGTGCGCTCGATCGTGACCCCAGAACCGACACCCACCAGCGCCTTGGTATTGTCAGAGACCTTGGCATAGACGAAGGAATTGCCCCCTATGGGCACCAGGACCTCCTCTCCTGGGGAGGCTTCCTTCCACTTCTCTAGTGTCTGGCGGGCCCTGGTGTACTCCTCCAGAGAGATTTGGATTATTTGCTGCTGTTCCAGGAGAGTCTCCGCTTGGGCGCGGAAAAGCTCCAGCGTGGCTAGAGCTTGTCTCAGCTCCTGCTCGTTCACTTGGCACCACCGACCTGGTGCTTGACCACCGGGTCCGTGATCTCCTCCGCCTTCAAGGGAACAAGCTCTTTTATAAGAACGTCCTTGCGCACAACGCGGTGCCTGCTGCCGAAGGTGGAGAGGATCTTCTCCGCCGCGGACCTCTCGTCGTCGGCGGCCACCTCTACAGTGACG
>JAVYMA010000027.1 GCA_038740345.1 Methanomassiliicoccales archaeon | reverse complement strand
ACCTCTGAATCTGAGCGTGCCACCCCTCGAGCTTTATAAGAGTCTCGCTGACGACTTTGATTCTAGCTTTATTTTAGAAAGCGCTGTGGGAGAGAACAGGACTGTTGCTTTCTCTTTCCTTGGTTTTGGGCCGCAATTCATCATTCGGTGTAGAAACGGAAAAGTCGAAGGTGGAGAGGGTTTCGATGATCTACGAGAGAAACCTTTGGAATTCCTTAAGAACTTCATCAAGTCGAGGCAACATAATATTAGGACCTTTCCTTTGATAGGTGGTTTAGTAGGATATTTCTCATATGAGTTCGCTAAAATAACAGAAAGTTCATTTGTTGGACAGTTACATCCCTCATTCCCAGAATTCGAATTAGGATATTATCAAGAAGGATTGATTTATGATCATTCTACTTTTCGAGTTTATTATTATGGTGATGATAAAAGCAAACTTTTAAAATCTATCAAACAGGGACTCGAACCTGAATCTCCTAAGGTTTCTACTGGTCCTCTGAGATCTATAACAACAAAAAAAAGTTTCGAATCTTCCGTCGAGGATGCTAAAGAAAGAATACTCAATGGCGAGGCTTTCCAAGTAGTTTTATCCAGAGCCCTAGAGTGTAATTACTCTGGTAATCCATTAAAATTCTATGAGTCACTTCGCCAGGAAAATCCATCCCCTTACATGTTCTATTTAGATTTCGGAAAGAGAAAGGTATTAGGATCAAGTCCCGAGACACTCGTATCTGTCAAGGACAAACAAGTTCTGACTTTTCCTATTGCTGGCACAAGACCTATAGGATCAAGTCCCAAAGAAAACAGGCTATTGAGGGAAGAGATGCTAAGAGATGAGAAAGAGAGAGCTGAGCATTGTATGTTGGTAGATTTAGCTAGGAATGATCTAGGAAAGGTGTGCGAGATAGAAAGCGTCCATGTTCCAGAGTTCATGCGAGTGGACTCCTTCAGCCATGTACAACATATAGTTTCCAAAGTCGAGGGCATATTGTCTGGAGGAAAGACAGCCATAGATGTGTTATCTGCAATTTTTCCAGCAGGAACTGTCTCAGGAGCTCCAAAACCAAGAGCTATGGAGATAATTTCTTCTCTGGAGAGGAAACCACGAGGCCCATATGCTGGTGGTGTAGGCTATTTATCACTCAATGGCAACATGGATTCTGCTATAACAATCAGGTCAGCTTTCTGCTATGAAAATTTATTAACGATTCAAGCTGGAGCTGGAGTGGTGGCGGACTCAGACCCACATAGGGAATTCATGGAGACAGAATACAAACTTGGTGCTCTTTTTTCTGCACTGATGAAAGAGGAGGTGAGAGCATAAGATTGCTCCTTATTGATAATTATGATTCGTTCAGTTATAATCTCTACCAGTCCTTAAGTGGCTTGGGAGTGGAGGTAGAGGTGAAAAGAAATGATGAAGTCTCTCTCAAAGATGCTATTGCATTTCAGCCTGATGCTATCGTTATATCGCCAGGTCCAGGGCATCCAGCAAATCGAAGAGATTTCGGAGTGTGTGCAGAATTATTGACTACAATAGCAAGGGAAACGCCTACACTCGGCGTTTGTTTGGGTCATCAAGGATTAGCGCATACTTTTGGCGCTAAAGTAAATAAGTTAAGCCATGTCGTACACGGAAAAACATCATTGGTGTATCATTTTGGTGACCCGTTATACAATAATGTCCCCTCTCCGTTTGAGGCAGCTAGATATCATTCATTGATAGTCGATAGCAACTCCCTTCCCCATGAATTAAAGATAACAGCAATGACAAAGGAGGGTGAGATAATGGGTCTGCGCCATCGAAAATATCCGATAGAAGGCGTACAGTTCCATCCAGAATCTATTCTAACACCCGTTGGAAAGATAATTTTAGCCAATTTCCTGCAGAATGCAAGAAGGTGAGATGATGAGTGATTGCGCTAACGCAATTTCAGCGATTGCAAATGATGATTACGTCAGCACTATCGCTAAAAAAATAGTGGTTGGAGAAGTGAGCAATGACGAGGTGAAAGGATTGATCAATTTCTTCCATCTTAACGGCATTTCCACCATGGAATTGCTAGCGTTGGCAATTACGTTCTATAGGGCAAGTATACCTTCATATACCTCATTCCCTGCCGTAGCTGATTTGTGCGGAACGGGAGGTGGTTGCGTCCGGACTTTCAACATTTCAACTGCTGCCTCTTTCGTGGTGGCGGGTTGCGGGGTTCCTGTAGCTAAACATGGAAATCGATCCAACGCAGGAAAATCTGGAAGTGCCGATGTAATTGAAGCTTTAGGGGCAAGATTGAACTTGGGACCGATTCTTCCTTCTCAAATACTCAATGAAATAGGATATTCATTCTTCTATGCCCCTGTTTTTAATCCCGCAATGAAAAACGTCGCGGCAGCTCGGAAAGAAGTTGGAGGAAGGACAGTATTCAATCTGCTCGGGCCACTGCTTAACCCTGTGAGGACAAAACGGAGACAGCTAATAGGAGTATCTGATGCATCTCTTCTAGATACCCTGCCTTCGATAATAGAAGCGATAGGTATAGACCGATGTATGCTAATTCACGGAAGTCCTGGAATGGATGAAGCTTCTACTTTAGGACCGACTGAAGCGGTTTTTATTAAAAAAGGCAATAGGGAAAGATTTACAATTTACCCGAGAGAATTGGGATTATGTGAGGGAAATAAAGAAGCAATTTGCGACCGTTCTCCATTAAATTCTGCCATATTAATTCGCAACATCCTCCATAAAGGGGAACCTAATGAGGCGAAGGAAATTGTACTACTTAATGCGGCATGCGCTCTGATGGCTTTTGGGATAGCTCAGGATGTTGAGCAGGGTCTTCGCCTCGCTGAAAGGTCAATTTTGACAGGCCGAGCGGCAAAAAAAATGGAGATTTTTGTCTCTCTGACTAGAAAATACAAAGAAGGTAAGTTAAATGATCGATGTTTTTGAGATTTTATCTGCGAACGCATCATCGTTGGTTAAGGAAGGATATTATAATGTTTCGTCACCGCGAAAGATGAGTAAAAAACGCTCCTTGAAAAAGGCCATTGAAGAATATCATATGTTTCCTATCATTGCAGAGGTCAAGCACGCTTCTCCATCCGATGGAAGAATCACTGATAGGTCATCATATGACTTAATTGAGGCATATAAAAAAGGTGGCGCAGCTGCTCTATCTGTACTGACTGAACCAAAGTATTTTGGAGGAAGAATTAAAACGTTGACCATAGCGACTCAATCTGGCATTCCATGCTTGATGAAGGACATTATTGTTTCTGAGACTCAAATAAAAGCTGGTGCTCTTTTGGGCGCTGACGCTGTCTTGGTGATTGAGCGTTTGAATTCTATGGCAGTAGACATCGATTACCTTATAGACGAGGCTCACAGATTAGGACTGGAAGTTTTGTTAGAAGTCGCGAATCGGGACGAGATGCGCAGCGCGATAACTAGAGATGCGGATATGATTGGCATCAATCAACGTGATCTTTCCTCCATGAAATTAGATTATTCCAAAGGCGTGCAGATTTTATTCGAATTTCGCGATAAATGCGATCTTCCGCTTATAGTGATGAGTGGAATTAGTAGTTCTGCTCAGATAAGAGAATTACGCAATACTGGTGCTAATGGGGTACTTATCGGAACTGCTCTCTGCGCCTCGTCAGATCCTAGTGAGTTTCTTCGCCATCTGGCGGTGAAAAGATGACTAAAGTAAAGATATGTGGCTTGATGAGGGAAGCCGATATTAATGCTGCATCAGGAGCGGATTATCTAGGTTTCATTGTTAATTCAGCATCACGGCACGCTTTGAGCTTAATGACGGCGAAAGATCTCATGTCCATAACTAATGGTAAAAAGGTCATGGTCACCACGGAAGTCGATCCAAATAAGGTGCTTCAAATGGCTCGTTATCTGGAGCCAGATGTCATTCAGATGCATTCGATTAGATCTTTTAACGATTTGAGTATTATATCTAGCAATTTTCCCGGCGAAATCTGGTCATTGGTGCTAGTGGGCCTAGGAAATGAACTTTGGAATTTGCATAACATCATCCATAGCTCAGATGCCGTGGTTCTAGATACCTATGGCCCCCTTCCAGGCGGAAATGGTAGGACGCACAATTGGGCTGTAAGCCGCTGTTTGAGAGATGCGGTTTTTCCATTCCCAATCATATTGGCAGGTGGATTGAACATAAACAACGTCGAAGATGCGCTTAGGTTAGTTAGACCCTACTGTGTTGATACATCAAGCGGAGTCGAGAGAAAAGGCCAGAAGGACCCTGAGTTGGTTAAAAAATTCATTGAAAAGGTAAGGAGTGTAGACTGATGGAGACAAGATTCGGAGATTATGGCGGACAGTATGTGCCAGAGGTTCTTATTTCAGCATTAAGGGAATTAGAAAGCGCTTATGAATCATATAAGGACGATATCAAATTTAAGGAGGAATTAGAATGGTATAATAGGTACTATGGAGGAAGGCCGACTCCCCTCTACTTCGCTAAGAATCTTACGAGGCTGATGGGGGGAGCCAAGATCTATCTAAAAAGGGAGGATCTTTGTCACGGAGGAGCACATAAATTTAACAATGTAATTGGACAAGGGCTATTATGTAAAAGAATGGGAAAGACTAGAATTATAGCGGAAACAGGAGCGGGTCAACATGGTACTGCCACAGCCATGGCCGCAGCTGTTTTAGGATTAAAAGCAGAAATTTACATGGGAGAAGAAGATGTGAAGCGCCAGAAGATGAATGTTTATCGTATGAGGCTGATGGGCGCCAAGCTTCATGTCGTGCGTTCCGGTTCCTCTACCCTAAAAGATGCTGTTAATGAAGCTATGAGGGATTGGGCCACCTCTGTAGGTGATACCTACTATCTTTTTGGAACCGCTGCTGGACCTCATCCATATCCAACGATAGTTAGGGACTTTCAAAGCGTTATTGGGCGGGAGATCAGAGAACAATTGATGGAGTTAGAGCAAAATGTTCCTGACCTTTTAGTAGCCTGCGTTGGTGGAGGCAGTAACGCCATCGGTACTTTTCATCCATTTCTTGATAATGAGCGAGTAAGAATGCTTGGTGCTGAGGCGGCTGGTTGCGGTCTGGGTACGGGAAGGACTTCTGCCACATTATGTGAGGGAAAGGTGGGAGTGCTACACGGTGCGAAATCATATCTTCTTCAGGATGATAATGGAATGATATCGCGAACACATTCGATCGCTGCGGGTTTGGATTATCCAGGTGTAGGACCACAGCATTCTTATCTAAAAGATACAAAGAGGGTGGATTACGTAGGCGTTACGGACAAACAAGCCTTATCCGCTTTCCACCAACTTTCTCGCACCGAGGGAATTATACCTGCGCTTGAATCCGCACATGCAATATATGCCGGATTGGAGCGAGCAAAGCAAATGGAAAGAGATGAGATCGTAGTTATAACTCTCTCAGGAAGAGGAGATAAAGATCTAGAGTCAGTCATAGAAATGGAAGGATATGAATGAGTCAGATCAGGAGTGTATTTGAGAGAGAGAGCAACAAAGGTAGGGGAACCCTCATTTGTTATCTTACAGCTGGCTATCCGGATAAGAATTCGTTTCTCCGATATTTCCAAGCATGCGTAGAAGGTGGCGCAGACATAATGGAGGTGGGAATCCCTTTCTCGGACCCTGTAGCCGACGGTCCTGTTATCCAGAGTACTTCAGAGAAAGCCTTGAAAGGAGGAGTGACGCCATGGTCAGCTATGGAGATGGCCGCCGATGCCAAAATGCTTTATGGTTCGCCTACCATTCTAATGGGTTATTATAACCCGATATTTCGAATGGGAGAGAAAAGATTTGTGAGGCTCGCAAGAGAGTATGATATAGATGGTATTATCGTTGCTGATCTTCCATATGAGGAATCTAATACCTTACGGGAAGAATGTGAGGAAAGTGGTATTGACCTCATTCAGATGATTGCGCCAACCACGAATTATTCGAGAATGAAAGCTATTGCATCTGTTTCTCAGGGAATGGTCTATCTCGTTGCAGCTTTAGGGACGACTGGTGTCAGAGATCATTTATCCCATGATTTAGGGAATTTAATTAAATGTGCGAAGTCTGCCTGTAAACAAATTCCGGTAGGCGTTGGCTTTGGCGTTTGTGATGAGAATCAGGTTAGAAAAATCATATCCTATGGTGCGGATGGAGTGATTATAGGCAGTGCACTATTGTCTAAAATATCAAAGGGAGAAGGGGAGAGTGTGCAACGCTTCATTTCTTGTCTAAAAAACTCCTGCATAAAATCTTATTGATGAGTTAATTCGCAATTTATCAAGACTTAAATATTAAAATTAAGTATTTAAAAATAATTTAAAACAGTTTGCCGAGCACATGAATTCTTATTTTAACCTATATTGAAATATCGGGAATTAAGAAAGCTAGTGAGTGAACTTCATATTAACATAAAATTCGAAAAAGGTGGTGGGAATGACCAAGGTCAAAATATGCGGTATCGCAAGACCTTCGGACATAGAGATGGCCAGGTTTGCGGATTATTTAGGATTTGTCGTTGGTTCGCGCTCATTTCGCAACCTAGAGCTTAAACCTGCCAAGGAATTGATGTCGTGTACTGAACAAAAAAAGGTAATGGTTACAACCTCTACAGATGCTGCTCTTATAGTAAAAATGGCTAATTATCTTGAGCCAGATGTAGTTCAAGTACATAGCTTAATGAGTCCTGCTGATTTAAGATTCATAACTCGAATGGTGTCGGGAGTGGTTTGGGGACTGGTACCAATTGGAAATGGCCATGAAGAGGAACGTTTGGGGCGCATTAGGAATTGTGTAAGTGCCGCTGTGCTGGACACCAGAGACGTCCCCCTAAATGTGCCAAAAGAGGAGGAGTGGGGGATATGCCGTAGGCTAAGGGATCAAGTGGATCCATATCCTATAATATTATCAGGAGGTTTGAATCCTGAAAACGTCAAGGAAGCTGTGACTGCCGTCCATCCTTTTTGCGTTGATGTGTCCAGTGGAGTTGAATATCAATATGTTAAAGAACCAAGATTAGTACGCAGATTCATTCGCAAGGTTTGGGAAGTAAAAGATTAATGTTCTAATAGATATCAGTGGGGATCTTAATTCCAAAATGCTCTTCTAGCCTGGTAAGTTTGGATTGGACAAGAGGCATCAGGACATCGTCCGTTAAAAGTATGAAATCGCGTCCCATAGCGATTTCTCTTACGCACATATCTAGTGCGTTAAAGGTGTAATCCACCTTCATCCCGTTCTCCAGCGCCCATTTCCTTGCCATGGTGCCATAAACTCCTACACAAACTTCTTTCGAGCTTGCTTCAGGTGGCGCTAATTGATTTTTATGGTGGAATGGTTGAACGGCTACTTTTATTAATCTAAGCCTACCGATTTTGCTATCCTTGTGTGGAAATAGTCTCAACAGAATTTCCTGGACACTCCTTGAACTAATGATAGAAGATGGAATAGCATGAGATGCTTTATTTAGTTCCGTGAAACGACGATCGATTTCGAATAAAACCGGTGTGACTAATCCCAGTGAGTAGACTTTGCGTTCCTCGGAAAAAAATTCTTCAGGACGCCCTGAGAATTCCAATCTGCCCCGATGCAGGACACGAATTTCATCGGCCCATTCATATGCGGTCTCCACGTCATGTGTTGACATGATTACTGTGAGACCTTTCATATTAAGTTCATCAGCAAGTTCCAGTAGTTCGTGGACCATCCGCGAATCAAGACCAGCGGTAGGCTCATCCATCATGAGTACTTTTGGCTTCATAGCCAAAGCTCCAGCTAAAGCCACCCTTTTTCTCTGCCCAAAAGACAATTGCTGTGTTGGCCTTTCTCGGACATCTTGCAAGTTCACTAAGAACAAGGCTTCATCCACTCTAGCCTCAATCTCTTTTCTCTCCAGCCCTAAGTTCATAGGCCCAAATGCTATGTCTTCCTCAACAGTGGTTGAGAAAATTTGATCATCTGGGTTTTGAAGAACTACAGAAACGTTAGTTCGAAGTTCAGAAAGGGCTCGAGATGAATATTCAATCCTCTTACCTGCATAGAAAATCTCACCTTTCTTAGGACGGAGCACACCATTAAAATGCAGGAACAATGTACTTTTTCCCGAGCCATTTGAGCCGAGAATTACGGTCTTCTTTCCCTCAGGAATTTTTATTGAAACATCATCTAATGCTAACGTTCCATTAGGATATTGAAAGGTTAAATTTTTAGTTTCAAGGATCGACGACACCATTTTTAACTACCATCCAATTTGAAGCGCCTTAATCACGATGAGATCGGCAGCGTAAAAAAGCAAAAAAGCAATTAATGGAGCTAAATACCAGGTAAATGTCATTCGGGGTGGTGGCTTAAATGACGGGAAGCTCCCCTGGAAATTTCGACAGAATAAAGCTATTTGAGACCTCTCTGCCACTTCCATCGACCTTATAAAAAGCCCTACCGCCAGCATTCCTGTGGTTCGAAATTTGTTTCTAGTTCCACGAAAACCTAGTCTGCACTGCGCCGCTGTATATAATATTTCAAGTTGCTCGAAAAGTAGAAAAGAATAGCGATAAACCAATACTATGAGCTCCGTAATGTAACTTGGTACACGAAGTTGTTTCAAAGCGGTCGCGAAATGCGGTATGGGGGTAGAAGTGGCATAAAAAAGCATAACTGATACCCCAGCCAAAGCACGAAAGAATATTAGCAAACCATATTGCAAACCCCCTTCGGTCAGCCTCAAAGTAAGCGAAAGAACTTGGATTTCGAGCAATATTTTCCCATTGATTGTGAGGAATGCAATTACCATTGCCCCCAAAAGAAAAATTCCTATTCCTTCTAAAAGCGCCAAAGCGATTACCTTTGGAAAGCGTAGCTCGGTGGATGCCATGAGCAAAGCTGCTCCTATCGTAAGAATTAAAATTGGGACGAATATGGTTTGAGAAAGGAGAGAGACTACCAATAAAGAGAGGACAAGGAGAAGCTTGCCTAAGGGCGGCCAATGACGCATAGGCGAGGCGTATGCTATTTCGTCTATGGCAAACATTTTACAATCCTTTCCTCATGTAATCTGCGACTCCATTTTCTCCGGTTCTCTTCCTCCTTTGTTTCTCTTAAGATAAATGGCGAAAAATGCTATTATGGAAAGACCAATCAACGCCTGAATGGCAAACAGCGCAATTTCCAATTGCTCATCCGGTTCAAAGAAGCTAGAAAACCAAGGCTCGTAATTGGGGTCAATTTGTTGGATCAATTCCTGACCTCTATCATCTGTGCCCAACAGGCCGATTGCAGCATTAGCTATGACAGCGATGCCTAATATCATCAATACAGCCGAGGCTACAATCTTATTCCTATTTCCTTTGATGCTCGGTGTTGGATTTTTTATCACGCCTTTGAGTAAATCAGGTTTGCTCTCTGCAAGGAAATTGAAGAATATTACCAGCAGCACGCCTTCGGCAATAGCCAAGGGAACCTGAGTGATAGCGAAAATAGCAAAGAAAGCTTGAAATGAGGTTAATATTGATCCGTTAGATGGATATGCGAGAGCAAGTTGTAGTGATGTCATTATGTAAGTACAAATATCGGCCAGGAAGGCGGTTATGAACACGGAAATGCTCATGGAAACATTTACCTTCTGCATAGATTTAAATGCCAAATAGGCAACAGCAGGTCCTGCTATTCCCATGGAAAAGATGTTTGCTCCCAAAGTTGTGATTCCCCCATGCGCCAAAAGCAAGGCTTGAAAAATCAGCACGATGCTAGCCAGTAAAGATGTGACTCCTACACCGTAGAAAATGGTTGATAAGCCACTGCCTGTGGGATGGGATGAGGAACCCGCCACTGATGGAAGTTTTAATGCTGAAAGGACGAACATGTATGCAGCTGAGACAGCAACCGTTAGCTTAGCATCTGGTTTATCTGCGAATAGTCTCTTTATCCTTAGCGCTCCCCAAGCTAAGAAGGGCAAAGATACGATAAACCAAAATATTGCCCACTCAAGAGGTAAGAATCCTTCCATTATGTGCATTTATTTTCACACTCCCTACAAATCCCTACGAGCCTCAGAGACCATCGCTTAACCCTAAGCCCGGTACTCTTCTGCAAATCCATATTCTTCATCTCAAAAGGAAGGCAGATTATCCTTCCGCATACCTCGCATTCGAATGTGGTGTTTGAAAAAGGATGTCTATAGAAAACTGCAGAATTCCCTTTCTTGGTCTCAGAAACTAATCCTTCGGCTACTAATCTGTTTAGGTTGCGGTATACCGTTGCGAGGCTTATACTAGGTATCTTTTTCCTAGCTTCGATGAATATCTGATCCGCTGTGACAGGCGTCTCGCTCGTATAGACGATATCCACAATGACCTTCAATTGCTTGGTCCATCTAATAGGTGAGAAGGTCATATGATAATCGTTATCATTTGCATCATTTATATTTGTTGCTATAACATAGTTGTCTTGTTGTTTATCATAATATTAACCACGGTTAAAATGCAACTTGAATTATTCAGATCTGGAAAAAAAAATTGACGTTGTCATGGCTATCATGAGAATACAAAGTTGTTTAATTTTTTCATGATTTCAAGCGATCAACAAGCAAAAAATTTTCCACCGTTTTTAGAAAATAATTAAATAATGAAATCACCGATATCATAACACATAATTGTTATTCGTGCTATTGGAGGGAAACGATTGCATATTCCAGATGGTTTAATGGCACCGTTGGTTTGGGTCACGGGGTGGGGTCTTGCAGCTATCTTCATTTCATTGGCTGTTTTGAAGGTTAATAGAACTTTGGATGAAAGGATTGTTCCGTTTATGGCAATTTTGGCTGCTGGCATCTTTGTAGCGCAAATGCTGAATTTTCCCATTGTAGGAGGGACTACAGGCCATCTCATAGGCGCAGCATTGGCAACGATCATGGTAGGACCTTGGGGAGCAGTGCTGATAATAACAGTCATTTTATTGATTCAAGGGTTTATTTTTGGAGATGGCGGCATCACCGCTCTGGGCCTAAATATATTGAATATGGCAGTGGTTGGGGTTAGCAGTGCCTATCTCATTATCAGATTGACGCCCCAGAAATTTCAGTATCCTGCCTTTTTTTTAGCAGCTTGGCTATCAGTGTTTCTCGCAGCCTCTGCTTGTGCCATTCAACTTGCTTTATCTTTTGCGTTAGACCCTTCCTTTGGAATTGAAGGTTCGGTATCGATTCCAGCTATGATGATATCGCATGCCGTAATAGGTATAGGAGAAGGCATTATTACTGTCGGAGTGGTGGCATTCTTGTCCAAAGTTGCACCTGAGACCATGAATCTCAGAGAGCTTTGGAAAAAGGAGGTATCAACTTGATAGAAAAGAAATATTTAAAGGCATCAATTATTATTCTTCTAGCCTTCTCAATAGGTTTAATCGGATTTTATATTTTTTCAGTAGATAAGCCAGATGGTTTGGAAGCAGTCATGGAGGAAAATGGTCTGGAAGAAGGAGAACCTGTTTGGAATGCTCCGCTCGACTATGGAAGTTCTTATTTGTCGACGTTGTTGATGGGATTTCTCGGTTTTCTAATAGTGTTCCTATCTCTATTAGGATACCTTTGGATGGTGAAAAAAACGAAAGCCAAAGGCTCTTAAATCAAAATATGAAAAGCGATCTATGATAATAGATGCACGTATATTAGAGATGGTTGGTTTTCAGATAAAATGAATTTTATTTGGAGTCATACCTGGTGGAGAAAAGATAACGGAAAGGTGTGTCCTAATTTGTCATTATCAGATGCCAGAGTAGAAGTGGACGCATTTGCCAAAACATCTCCTTTTTTTGTGCTCGACCCTAGAATAAAACTACTATCCACTATTGCCATAATCGTAATTATTGCAACGGTTAGAAAATTCGAAGCGATTGCGATGGCAAGCTTGTTCACCGTGTTCCTTGTAATATCATCGAAGATTCCTCTTTCTCATCTATTTCGCAACTTCGCATTAGCTCTGATTTTCATAATTTTCGCTTCAGTCTCCATGTTCTTTTATAAAGGATGGGAGAATGCTTTGATAATTGGTATTCGAATTAGCCTGTGCGTGATAATACTTCTACTATTGGTCACTACAACACCTTTCCACAAAATGCTACGAGCGATGAGATATCTTCACATGCCGAGAGTTCTAGCCACGCTTCTAATGTTTACTTATCGTTTCATCTTTTTATTTCTTGAGGAATTGGAGAGGATGAAACTAGCACGCTTAGCAAGAGGTTTTACTGGAGGTCGCCACCTGTTCGACAAACATGCCCTAAGAACTTTATCAAATACTATTGGTATGATATTTGTTAGAGCAAATCTTCGTGCAACTAATATCTACGACGCGCTTCTTCTAAGAGGGTACTCTGGAGAAATGGGGCACTATGAAAAAATGAAGATTGGATTTAGAGACATGATTTATCTCTTTTTTATTTCCCTGGCAGCAACCACAATAGTGTTCATGGAGTTGGGGGTCATAGATTGGATGCTTTAAGATTCGAGAACGTGTGCTATAAATATGCAGACGGCAGGATGGCACTTGAGGACCTGAATATAAAAATAACTGAGGGAGAGCGCGTAGCTCTAGTTGGTCCAAACGGAGCGGGGAAAAGCACACTTCTTCTATTGATGGCTGGCCTTTATTTACCGACAGATGGCAAAGTTATAGTTATGGGGGAAGAGGTGACCAGAAAAACTGCAATGAAGGCACGCCGGCATGTTGGCCTTCTTTTCCAGGATCCAGATGATCAAATCTTCATGCCATCTGTGTGGGAGGATGTGACATTTGGGCCTATGAACTTGGGCTTTAATGAAGAAGAAGTAAAGAGAAAATCGCTCGAGGCTATGAGGATGACAGGCATATCAGGTTTCGAGGAGCGTATTCCTCATCGCTTGAGCTTGGGTGAGAAGAAACGCGTGGCTATGGCTGGCCTCTTAGCCATGGCTCCAGAAATCCTATTGCTAGATGAGCCTACCGCCAATTTGGACCCACAAGGACGAAGAGAGTTGGTAGAAGTATTGGAAAACAGAAAAGAGACTATCGTAATAGCGACTCATGATTTGTCGGTAGCCTTTCATCTTGCGAAAAGGGTCATTGTGTTGAGCAAACGTGTGCTTTATGACGGAGACATTCCTAGCCTAGTAAAAAATGAAGGGGTTCTGCAGCAGGCTCGGCTGGAGCTCCCTTCTTTCTCCAGGCTTATGCAGTTATGGGCGAAAGAGACCGGTAAGAGATTCAATCCCCCACTCACAGTGAAGGAGGCTTTGGAAATCCTACGTAACAACTATTGTTGCATAGAAAATGGTAATCATCCTTGATTCTTCCTTCTCTTCCTTAAATATACCATTTCAATGGAAACGGCGATTAAAAGCGCGAATGCCAGAATTATCACCCAATTGAAATCATTCGTCGATCTAGTGAGTCTAGTCATTCCGAGATCGATGGCCTCCCCAGCTGTGACTGTCACATTCAAACGCAGTTCGTTATAACCTTCGTAGCGAATTGTGAGGGTGTGAACGCCACTCGGTGCAGCGATGGTAAATTCTCCTAAACGATTGGTCACTTCAGTTTGGCCCGTTTCTATGGAAACCATTACACCCTGTATTGGAAACCCTCGTTCATCCACAACTTTGCCAACTACCCACCCAATATTTGGAATGGTGGTGAATTGCCAAATAAGGGAGGACATGCTATTACCAGCCAAATCCCTTCCATTTATTGTTATAGTATAAGTTCTATCATAAGATAAGTTAGAAGTTAGTATATAACGTAAAGTAGTATCGCTTTCCCAGGCCAATAATCCCACCGCTCCCATCTCAAGACTCACACTGGCCTTTAGCATTGGTTCGGAGAAAATCACAATAATAGAGGGGTTCACGCTCACTGATTGACCTAATGGATTATAGCCGATTGCTCGTGGTGGTTCTGTATCTAAAACGATCTGCGTTGTTACTGGCTTACCAAGGTTCCCTGCCCGATCGCGAGCACGTACACTGATATTGTACCAACCATCAGGGTTACCGAACGAGACATATGTTGTGACAACACCTAATTCCTCCCAAGGATTCGTTATTGTCACATACTCATTGCCATCGTAGTATGTTCTAGATACCTTAACCAGATAGGTTCCAATGCCAGATTCATTGTCCAGCGCATGCCCCCAGGATATGGAAATGCGACCTGAATTGACATATTTCGTTGGTTCTATCAAGGATGGTATTCCAGGTTCTGTCAAATCGATGCGCAATATGGTGCTTACGATGATTTCTTGCGAAGTATTACTTACACCTTTAATTTCCAGCGAATGAACGCTCAAATTCAATCCATGGAAGAAAAAGGAGGTATTCAATCCCACATTGTGCCATTCCATACCATCGAGGCGAATCTCATAATAGGCCATTCCTAATGGACTATCGCTGCCTGTCCATCTTACCCTCAAGCTGGTAGAGTTCGTCCATCCTTCCGAAGGATAGAGTATTCTCAATTCTGGCATTGTGAGATCCACGGTGAAATTCAAAGATTTAACGATACTGTTACCAGCATTGTCGAAGACTCTTATCCTTACAACATGGTTACCCTCGCTGAGCGATCTAGCTACGTAGCTGGTATTCGTTCGTAAATCAATCCAATTCTTACCATCCAAAGAAATGTAATATCTGGATAATCCAGAGTAGTTATCCTCTCCTTTCCAATCGATCTTGACGTCTCTGGCTTGAATTACACCTTTATCGCTCGGATAAATAATAGTAAGCTCAGGAGGTGTCAAATCAATAGGTACCATAACGCCAGCAGAACGATAATTGCCCGCTCGATCGTAAACCCTGACAATGATTTCATGAGGTCCTTCGGTTAGATTAAAAATGGTGTAATTGTCATCTAACCCTATCGTTGCCCATAGAACCCCGTCTACAAATATATGAGTATTGTTCAGCCCAGAACCATCATCCAGTGCACTCCAATATAGACCTAAAAATGACGTATTAACATATACACCATAATTCGGTGCTATCCAAACCAAGGTAGGGGCAATGCTGTCGACTATGAAAGTAGCTAAAGCCTCGCCTAAATTTCCTGCCAAGTCCCATGCCCTTACAGATACCGTATGCATCCCTTCCGCTAATGGCGGCGTCCTGTAGTTGGTACTCGTAGAGACATTTACCCAAGGAATAGTACCATCAAGCTGGATTTCATAATATAAAATGCTAGAGGCTTCATCAACGACTGCCCATTCTATCAATACTTCTCGTTCATTAACGAAAGTAGAGTTCAAGGGTCTGATAATTTGTACACGAGGAGCCGTCAAATCTACTAAAAATAATTTACTGGTGTTGCCGAAATTTCCTGCAGCGTCCATTGCCCTGATCTCAAATTTATGTTCCCCTTCCCCCAATTCCAATATAATATTCTGATTTAGGCCTACGTTTTGCCAAGTTCCATTATCCACCCTTACCTCAAAAAACAATATAGTAGTTATATTCTCAACTGCGCTCCATGCAAAAGAAATCTGATTGCTAGCTATGATCTGCATGATCGGAGATGTCATCTCAATGAGAGGGGCGAATGGATCCACGATTATCCTTATTGACGTCACGTTCCATTGTTCAACATTGTCCCAAGCTCGCACTGAAATTTCATGATAGCCAGCGGCTACTTCAATAGCATAAAGATTGGACGTGCTGACCGAAGACCATTCTCCTTCATTAAGGCGCAATTGATAACCTTTAATACCAGTTCCATTGTCTTCGGCTGACCATTCTAAAGATATGGTAGTGGTATTGAAAATTGCACCACCCATTGGATAAATATATTGAAAAAGAGGAGGAAATGAATCCAAATAGAAAAGAGTGCTGTTTATCCCATAGTTCCCTTGACCGTCCCAAGCTCTCACTGATAAATAATGCCATCCTTGATTCATTTCAGGCAAATTTACAGATGTATTGAGGCCCACAGAGAACCATGGACCTGAGTTCAAGCTATATTCATATTTAACAATACCTGTGCCTCGATCAGAACCTGTCCATTTGACTAATAGTGATGTGATATTAATAGCGGAGCCCCAAAAAGGTGTTAAAATTACTACGGTAGGAGGACTTGTGTCCCAAGTCGTCACATAAATCGTGAAATTCACACTTCGTCCAATAGATGATTGAGCAGTAATGATATAGAGATAATCTTCTAAAGCGCTCACTGAGCTATCGTTTAACTCGGTCTGTCCAGACTCTAATTCGAAAAATTTTGTTTCACTCCCATTCTTTCGTTCTATCAAATAAGAAGTAAGCTGGCTTACTGCTGTATAATTAGGAGCAGACCAGCTCAATCGGACATAGGTCTCACCTATGACGTAATTAACATCTTTTACAGGCCCTATTGGTGCACTAAGTGGTTTTGCATCATAAGCAGCCCCGACGATATCATAACCTAAATCCACTAAGCCATCTCGATTCGCATCCGGAGACGTCCAATCTGACCAATAATTACCATAGCCTGCTTCCGAGTTCCAGATGTTACTCATGGAGTCGTCCCTTGCTTGCCTCTTATTAATATCAAAGGAGGATCCCGCTCCGTTATTCCTTTCAATTATATTCAGATAGAAGCGTGAGCTGTTGGAGTTTGTGCTATTGACAGCATAACCTCCGCATCCTCGTATAACATTATCATAGACTTTGGCATTACCTATGGTTTCTAATCTAAGGCCCTCCAATAAACAATAGAGAAATTCGTTCCTGGATATCTGAAGATTGGCTGCCTCAGATGCATAGCATCCCACACCATCTCCAGATAAAACATTTCCATGAATTGTTGCGTTAGTTGCGGAACGTATCCAAATACCATTTTTAGAATTATTTCCAAAGATGTTGCCGATAATTTGAAAATCCTTTTGTTGTAGCGCATTTAAGCCAGTGTGGCCATTAAAATAGAATATGTTGTTTTCGATCTTGTTTTTATTTCCTGAGCTTAGAAAAGCGCCAGAATCGGAATTCGCGGAAAAGTTATTTCTTTTGATAGATATAGAATCGCTCGCATTCAGATAGAGGCCAAATTCTAGATTATGTAGGATTCTATTATCTATCACCTGAGCATTAAAGCATAGACGCATTCTTACGCCTATTTTATTATTGATACAGGTATTATTATCTAGAATGATCCCTGAACCATTTTCAGCCTCTATCCCTACTACACAATCACGAATATAGTTGCGGCTCAACAATATATCGGAGATTAAAGTCGCCTTAATTCCCGCCTCGTTACTTCCACTGATATTATTCTTTAGCAATTGCAAATTTCGTAAATTGCCATCCATCAATATGCCTATCTTACCGATTCCTCCCAACGTATTATTACCCAAAACTATGCTCTCGCAATCTTCCTTGAGCCAGATTCCCAGCGTAACATTGCTAAATTTATTATTTTGAATTTTACCTATAGTTGAATTAATTATCTCAATTCCAGCTTTCGAGCAGTTTTGCAACAAATTGTTAAAAATATTATGTCCCGAGGTCTTTTCAATATATATGCCAGTCATAGAAGCGAATATATTATTATCGCGAACTAAAGAATTAGGACTCAAAGATAATGAAATCGCAATTACAGGATTGAAAAACGTATTATTCTTTATCATGACAGAGTCAGTATTAGATAACTTAATGGCTATGGGTGTAGAACCTTTGAATAGATTATTGGAGATTTCTATAGAAGATATGCTTGAATTTGAAACGATTCCTGCCTCCATGCTCTGCTCTATCAAGTTAGCAATTATATTCAACTTAGAACAATCTTCAAGATAAACTCCTATTCGGCAAGATAGGAATGAGTTATCCGACAATGTAACTTCCGTACATCTTTCAAGGATTACGCCTTGCCCTTGAGAATTAATAATATTGTTCAATATAGATGATGACATGAAATCGGATGCTATGATTCCTGTATAAATTGATGAGCAATTATTCCTGGTCAAAATGGACTTAAAACTGGCATTTACGCTTATTCCATATTGGGATGCTATGCAGGTATTATTGTCAAGTATGCAATCGCTTACGTTGCCAATCCGTATGCTTTCCTCATAACAGTTCTGAATCGTGTTATTGATTATGCTCACATTATTCGAAGATTCGACTAAGATGCCGATATTGCTAAATGAAAATGTACAATTTTTAATAATGCAAGGTCCAGTGACGTTATAGAGAATTATTGGAGCACCGGAAGAAAATATAGTTCCTGTTCCAAGATATGAGCAGTTGGAGATTTTCCAGTCTTCGATCTTAAAAGAAAGTGTAGTATTGCCAATGTATATCCATGAGCTATTTCCTCTTGCATCGATTTCTCCTGTTGGTGCTTTGATAATAATAGGATCAGTAATTGAGCCATTACCACTATATCCTAATGATATTAATTCTATATCGTTATTTACAATTATTCTCTCTGGCGCTAAATCATCTCTTAATGATACTGCTTGTGATAGCTCTTGAGTTTGAGCTGCATTTGCTGATAAAGTCATAGCTGAAATGAGTAAAGAAAGCGTAAGGACTGAAAAGATTGACAGCGCGAACTTTCTGGAAATTTCCATTCCCCCTATTTCTTATGCTAAGAAGGATGCGCTATTTATGCATATTTCCATGTTTCAAATATTGATTTTATGTTCGATTATTTTTTTAATATTTTATAACATTGTAGCACATAAAATATTAGTAATTTATCCCATAATTTTAATGCGCTTTTGAACGAGAAAAGTAACTAATAATTTAAATCATAAAAAAATTGAATAAATATTAAAAGGTGATAAATGAAAAAGTTTTAGATGGTTTATATTTTTTCACTTTTTCTCCTGAGACTTCTTCTCCTTGTCCTCCGCCTTCTCTCCCTTCTTCTTCTCCTCAGGCTTCTGCTCAGACTTCTGCTCCTTGCCCTCGGAAGGCTTGCTCTCTGCAGGCTTGAACGGCTTCATGCCTTTCTTCCTCATGTAGAGCAGGATGAGGAGGGCAGCGATAACCACCACCGCCACCACGATGAGCCAGGTCCAATCCTCCACGTGCGCCATGCTGAGCTCGCCCAGTTCATTGGTGCCGGCGCTCACC
>JAVYMA010000026.1 GCA_038740345.1 Methanomassiliicoccales archaeon | reverse complement strand
GGAGGTTGGAAGAGCAGGTTGAGGAGTATGGCATCCACCCCTTCTTCCTCCTGCAACAGCACTATGACATCATGATACATTTGGTCGGTAACCACTCCAGTCAGGTCCACGGGGTTATCCACCGAAGCGAAGGGCGGGACCTTGCGCCTGAGCTTGTTTTTCGTCTCCTCGCTCAACTCGGCCATGCGCATGCCGAAGCCCCTTTCTTTAGAGCATATATAATCCGTGGCGATGACGCCGAAACCTCCAGCGCTCCCGACCACCGCGATACGATCACCACTTATCTTCCCTACATCAGCCAATGCCTTGCAGGCATCGACCAGCTCGTACTCGTCCGCCACGCGTATCACGCCAGCTTGCCATAGCACTCCGTCCACCAAGGCGTCTGAGGAGGTGGCCAAAGCTCCTGTATGGGAGGAGGCGGCGCGTGCTCCGTGCGCCGTCGCACCCACTTTCACCGCCACTATCGGCTTCCTCAACGACGCCTCTCTTGCCAAGCGATAGAAGCGCTCACCATCGGAGAAGGATTCGAGATATAAGCCTATGCATTTCGTACCTGGGTCCTGAGCGAAGTAGGCCAGAAAGTCATTTTCTTCAAGGTCCGCTTTGTTGCCCACACCCACGCAGGCGCGCAGCCCCACTCCCTGATCCTCGCACACCTCATACAACCCCACCATTACAGAACCGCTCTGGGAGATGATGGATATACATCCGTCTTTGGGCCTGGGGCTTCGCTCCCTGGGAAGAAAGAAAGTGTCGAACTTCTGCCCCGGGACCAATACCCCCATAGTATTGGGGCCAAGCAATCTCGTCTCCGAGCCCTTGATCGCTTGCACCATCTCATTCTGCAGCCTCTTCCCTTCTTCTCCCATCTCCGCGAAACCGCCGGCCACGGATATAACGAAAGGTATCTTGGCGGCCACGCAGTCCTTGACCGCCTGCAAGGTAGCCTCCGCAGAGATTGACAGTATAGCCACATCCACCCTTTCTGGCAGGGCGGAGATTGAAGGGTAGCAGAGGAGTCCAAGTATGTCCTTGCGGTGGGGATTGACGGGGTAGACCCTGAACTTACCCCCGATTAGCTGCCTCAGGATGACATTGCCTGCCTTTTCCGGTTGCGAGGAGGCGCCTACTACGGCCACGCTGCATGGGCTGAAGAGGCGCTCCAAGCTCATCGACACGGATAAGAATCCACCTAGGGTATAATAACCGTTCAGTACCATCATGTCCCGCTCACGACAACCGTCTCTCTCCTCACGGAAGGATGATGATTCCGTGGAGAGAATGATAAATCGGAGGAGTCATGCGTGGAGGCGTGAGTGAAGCGGAGACTTTGCTAGAAGCATTGCGTTTGGCGGTTAGGGAGGATTGCGATGAGCCCGAGGTCGGACTACTATTCTCAGGCGGATTGGATAGCACCATCCTCGCTAAACTGGCGATGGAATTTGTGAAGGTCCGGCTTTACACCATTGGCCTAGCTGGCTCTCATGACCTGGAGGCCGCCAGAAGTAGCGCAGAACGATTGGGACTGGAATGGAGACCACTGGTCCTTGATCGTGAGCGGGTGATATCTTCCCTTTTGCCCTTGGCCAAGATACTGGGGACAGAGAATCCTTTGACCTTATCCTTCGAGATGCCTCTGTACATGATCGCGCAGCAAGCGGAAGAGCATGAGCTGCTTTCAGGGCAGGGAGCGGACGAGCTCTTCGCGGGATATGCTAGATATAAAAACATGCCAGTAGAGATGTTGAGGAGGAGCCTTAGATCGGACCTCGAAAGCCTGCTTAGCGAAGGGGTGGAGCGCGAGAGGACTTTGGCCCAGCATTTTGCTAAGAAAATAAAGCATCCTTATCTCCACCGCAAAGTTTTGGAGGTCGCAGGAACTCTGCAAACCTCTCATCTGATTGAGGGTGATGAGCGCAAAGTAATCCTGCGCCGAGTGGCTAATCTACTTTCCCTAGAGGAATCTTCACGGCCTAAAAAGGCAGCTCAGTACGGGTCAGGCGTAATAAAGGTAATGAAGATCGAGGCCCGAAGAAGAAAAGTCCCTTTGAAACGACTCATCGCCTCTCTGAGAGAGGAAACCCTATAAGGTTCTGCAGGCATCATGCGTGGGATATGGATTATCAGGAGACCATGGATTGGCTCCACAGCCTGGAGGGCAGGGGGATCAAACTGGGCCTTGATAACATCAAGGAATTGTTGGCCAGGTTGGGAGATCCTCAAGAGCAATTCCGCAGCGTTCACGTAGCGGGCACCAATGGCAAAGGATCGGTGAGCGCCATGCTGTATTCCGTTCTTCATGCTCACGGATTCCGCACTGGTCTCTACACATCGCCTCACATCATCGATTTCAGGGAGAGAATGCAGTTCAATGGTGGCCTTATCTCCCAGCAGCATCTATGCCGCTTGGCCGAAGAGGTGCGCGGGCACATTGAGGACATGTGTCTGGTCAATCCTGAGGCATGCCCCACCTTCTTCGAAGCCACCACGGCCTTGGCCTTTCTCTACTTCGCAGACATGAACGCTGAATGGGCGGTGGTGGAGGTAGGAATGGGAGGAAGGTTGGATGCCACCAATGTCATCAGGCCCGAGTGCTGCATCATCACTCGCATAGGGTTGGAGCATACCGACTACCTCGGAGACACCTTGGAGAAGATTGCCGGAGAGAAGGCCGGGATCATTAAAGAAGGGGTGCCAGTGGTGACCGCGGAAGAAGCGGAAGAAGCGTTGAAGGTGATAAGCTCCAGGGCAGAGGAACATCACTCGCGGCTGCACGTAGTTGAAGAAGGGAAGGACTTTCGCCTTGTCTCCTCGGACCTGGAAGGAACTAGGGTGCACCTATACCGACTGGGAAGGGAAGCGCAGCTCCCTCTTTTAGGCTCGTATCAGGCTGCCAATGTGGCCATGGCTTATGTGGCGGTGGAGTGTCTTCGATCCAGAGGGTTCGGCATCAGCGATGAGGCGGTCTTGGATGGTTTGGCTAAGGTTAAATGGCCAGGTCGTCTGGAACTTGTCCATCGCCATCCCTACCTGTTCTTTGACGCCACGCATACGGCGCAAGGGGCAAACGTGGTGGCCCGAGACCTAGAGCGGCTCATGCCTAAGGGGAGATTAATACTCGTAATTGGGGTATTGAAAGACAAGGATCTAAGGGGTGTGGTGAGGCCTTTCGCTCGAATATCGAGCAAGGCTTTCGCAGTGGCGCCTTTGACCGAAAGAGCATATCCCGTGGAAAAGGTTAGTCAGGCGGTATCGGAGCTGACGGAATGTCACACAGCTTCGTCCGTGGCGGAAGGGCTAAGGCTGGCACTGGCGGAAGCGGATCCTATGGATACCATCCTGGTCACAGGCTCCATTTACACCATTGGCGAAGCTAAGGCCTGGTGGGAAGCGAATGGCCCGCGGTAGCAAAGACGCCCGTATCATTCTTGAGAACATGCGCCGCGTTTGCCCTGAGGGCGTATTTCCTGGCCATAATCAAGGGAGGAGAGGAGATTGGGAACTTGATGCATTTCACATTCTCATCTCTACCGTGCTTTCGCAGAGGACCAAGGACTCCAATACCTTCTCCGCCTCCTCTGCCCTCTTCAGAGAATTCAACACTCCTGAGCAGATAGCCAATGCACCTTTGGATAGACTGAAGTCCCTGGTCAGGCCAGCGGGCTTTCCCGAGGCCAAGGCCAAGGCCATAAAGGAGATAGCGAGAATTATCCATGAGGAAATGGGGGGGCAGGTCCCTGCGGATAGGGAAGAGCTGATGCGCCTGCCGATGGTGGGCAGGAAGACGGCCAATTGTGTTCTCGCCTATGCCTTTAAAAAAGATGCCATTTGTGTTGATACACATGTGCATCGCATCTCCAATCGTATTGGGCTGGTGAGGACCAATGATCCCGAGGAGACAGAGCTGGCTTTGATGAAGATAATCCCCCAGGAGTTATGGAGAGATGTAAACTCATACATGGTGCGCTTCGGTCAGAGGATATGCCTTCCTCGAAACCCTCGGTGCTATCGATGCCCTTTGACCAAATTTTGTGATTTTTACACCATCTCGGAAAAAGGAGAAAAAGTTCGTAGCCATGCTTCTCGTACGCCAAAAGGAAGATAATATGGCAAGGCGTGTGTGGCTGGCGTGCACGAGGTATCGGTAATGGCCAGCATCGTGGAGGCCGTGCTCGAAGAGCTGAAAAAATATGAGGTGGAGCGAGTGGAAGAGGTGGATCTGCTCATCGGGGAACTCACTTTCCTAGGTCGAGAGCAGCTGGAATTCGCCTTCGATGTTGTCACTAGGGGAACGATCCTTGAGGGGTCGAAGTTAATGATCTCAGAGGAGAAATTGGAAGTAGATTGCACATCATGCGGATACACAGGGCCAGTCTCTTATATAGAAGGGACCAGGGATCACATGGTCCCTGATCTCAGCTGCCCGAAATGTGGGGCAGCGGTAAAAGTAGTGAAGGGCAAAGGATGCCAGGTAACATCTCTAAAGGTGGTGGGGCGCTGATGTTCAGATTCAGGGACGAGCCTATCGCCAGAAAAGTGGTGGAGGCGATAGAGAGATTGGGCATCAAAGCGCATTTAATGCATGTCTGTGGGACGCATCAGGACACGCTGGTGCGATTTGGCATCGAGGAAATGCTCAAGGGCAGCGGGGTTAGCATCGGACAAGGCCCCGGCTGTCCCGTGTGCGTGACCACCACCAAAGAGATCGTGGAAGCCATCACTTTGGCGGATGCGGGAGTGACCATCGCTGTATTCGGTGATATGATGACGGTTCCTACCCCCATAGGCTCCTTGGCTGACGCTAAAGCTAAGGGAGCGGATGTCAGAGTGGTATATTCTGTGGAGGACGCCGTGAAGCTGGCTCCAACGGTCAAGGACCTCACTTTCATGGCCATAGGCTTCGAGACCACGAGCCCCACCACAGCCTCGGTCTTGCTCAGCCAGCCACCGGAGAATTTCTCCGTCCTAAGCTGCCACCGCTTGCTCCCTCCAGCCCTTGACGCGCTATTTAAATTGGGAGAAGTGAGGATAGAAGGACTTATCCAACCTGGGCATGTGGCCACCATCATCGGGACCAGGCCCTTCGAGCGCTATTCCAAGGAGATGAAGATACCTCAGGTGGTAGCGGGCTTCGAACCCTTGGATCTGCTCATGGCAGTTTTTATGCTATGCATGCAGATCTCAGAGGGCCGTCACGAAGTGGAGAACGAGTACAGAAGAGTGGTGAAGGCTGAGGGGAATCCCAAAGCCCTCTCCACAATAGAACGCGTATTCTTTCCTGTTGATCGTGCATGGCGAGGGTTCCCTGTTATACCTGGCAGCGCCCTGGAGCTAAGGAAGGAATTCTCTGTGCATAATGCAAGGGAAAAGTATCATGACATTCTCCAGGGCGCTCCTTCGGTGAAAGAGGAGATGGGAAATTGTCGCTGCGGTGAAGTCCTAAGAGGGATTATCAGCTCTAATCAATGCCCCGTTTTCGGCAAGGGTTGCACTCCCAAGCGTCCCATGGGTCCATGCATGGTCAGCCGGGAAGGCTCGTGCAACATCTCCTATCGCTACAGTCGCCGTTGATCATCTACGAAGCAAGATGATGTGTGATGAGACTATCACAGCCCATATCATGAGACATATCACAGCTATGGCCTCGGCCAAGGGCACTGAGGTAAAGGCCAGGAAGGCCATGGATAGCATGGGCGCGGTTATGGATGCGATCATAGGGATCACACCTAACCCCTCCATACGGTAAAGTGGAGTGGCTAGCATAAGAAGTGATAACAGCGCGGTAATGAAGAAGGCCCAGCTGGCCACGGTGTGAGGCGTACCTGAGTCGATGGGGAAGATACCTATGGCAAAAAGGAAAGCCGCTGAGACAAGGAACAGCGAGCCTCCGATGCGCGAGAGCCAACTTGACGGAAGCATCTTCATCAGCCCTAGGGCGAATGGCAGCCAGAGAAGGGAGGCGAGAATCACGCCGAAATTAAAGATGTCTCTTCCTCCCCCACCTATCCGCCCCAGCTCGGAAAGTGTGTCCACCCCAAACTGCCAAGAACCGTCCGCCACCACGGCCCAAGACCAGAGCAGAGCAAAGGCCAAGGCTCCCAACAAACCTGACCAAGCACCGTAAATAGGTTTGAATCCTTTCATGAGCACCAATTAGCATGCAAATCCTTTGTTACTTTCTATTCATCTTATTGGCAATGTTCCCTTCCTTTCATCAAGGTTCCTTTCCATTCTAAAAGGGAGAAATATTCAAGGGAGCTATGCGATACCTTGCGCTCAAGGAGGCATATTCGCGACTCAGCCCAATGGTATTCAGGACGAAAGGGTAAGCCTAGAGCAACCCTCAGCCATGCAGAGGAGGTTAAGCTCTCAGGCACAATCAGGATCTAAGGCTGTCTGCGTGGCCCTGCCAATAGGTCAAAAGCCGATAAAAATGCAGGCAGATAAGCCCTCGGATTTCCTCGATATATTACAAAATTCCAGTATCGCCTGGATAAATTTTACCGTGAGCGATCTGGAGAAGGAAGGCACCGAAGTGGCGGCGAAATTGGGATTCAGTGATACCATCGTCTCCGCTCTGATGAAAGGATTCTATTCAAATTACGAGGATCGCGATGTAGAATTGGGCCTGATGGTCCCAGCCCTGAGGATCATGGGTTTGGAGATAAAAACCTACAATCTGATCATCCTTATACGCAGGAATCTGATACTTACTATCCATAATGAAGGAGTGACGCGATTCATCCAATTTTCGCGCTACGCTGACACCTTCCTACGCAAGCTTCCAGAGAGCATGCCTCCCGAGGATAAGCTGACCAACATGTTGGTGCGCATCCTGGATGAGAACAACAACCGTAACTTCGAGCAATTGCGCGAGATTCAAGATCAGGGGGATAAGATGAGTGAGTATCTCTCTGATCCCAAGGCTCCTAGGGAAAAGCTGGGTCGCAATATATACGAGATGAAGCATGCGTTGATTGAGTATCTCAACTCTATGTGGCGCACCAATGATGTCCTTAATTCCTTGCGCTATGGGGATGCGGACGTCATCACAGACAATCCCAAAGTGCTAGCCAAGATCGGCTTATTGATCGAGGACGTCAACCGCCAAATCTCCTTGGCTGAGCATATGTCTGATGTTTTGGCCTCAGGACTGGAGGTCCTGCAATCGATTTACAATAACCAGCTGCAGATGCTCAACAACCGCATGACACTCGCCGTGGCATGGCTTACCATCCTGGGCACGGCTGTATTGGTGCCCAACACTTTGGCCACCATCGTCTCTTCATACGCGGGTATGGATGCCCCATTGGCGTTATGGTATTCATTAGTGCTAATAATGGCCACGGTTAATGCCACATTCCTAGCATTCTGGTGGGTGAAGCGACGTGGAATCATCCCCCCCTCGGACTCTGATCTTGACTCTTTAGGGCACTCCGAGGGCTCTCAAGAAAAATGAGACAGAAAGGCGTTTTTAGCAACCTTTATTAATGAATGGCTGGAATTTTATGACGAGCGGAGACGTCTCCGTGGAGGGATAATTATGGCATCACAAAAGCTATTGGACATGTTGAATAAGGCTATAGCGAGAGAGCTCCAGGTGTCTATTCAGTACATTTGGCAGCATGTGCAGTGGAGAGGCGTTGAGCATTACGCTGTTAGCGAGGAGTTCAAGAACATATCCATCGTAGAGATGAAGCATGCAGAGAAAATTGCCGAGCGACTCTGGTATCTGGGAGGTGTGCCAACCACTAAGCCTGCCAACATCGAGGTGGGCGATGAATTCTGGGAAATGGTGGACAACGATATAAAGGCCGAACAGGAAGCAATCGACATGTACAGGCAGATAATCCGAGACGCCGAGGAGGAGGGTGACATCACCACAGCCTTCATCTTCCGTGAGATATTGGAAGACGAAGAGGAGCATCATGACTTCTTTACTGGCTTGAAGGAGGGAAAGAAGCCGGCGAAGAAAAAATGATTGTATTTGACTAGACTCCCACCTCATCTCAAAATCAATCGCGATGTCTCAGCCGAAAGGCTCTAAATATCGCCTTCTCTCCTTCGCCAAAGCAGGTGCGAGAGATGCAGATTCGCAGCGCGGAAGAGCTTCATAAGTTGCTGAGCAAAGCTCTTCAGATAGAGTCTGAATATGAGACAGCAGCGGAATGGGAAGGATATGTAGCCGTGACTAGTCCGCGCTATCGCGAACTCCTCTTCGAGCTGATTTCCGATTCGGAGAAACATGCCAATTTGGTTAAGGAAATGCTGGCGATGATCGTACTGCCTGAGGAGTACAAAGCTCCGCCTTTACCTACAGTCTCTTTCGATTTCAGGGGCAGATCGGAGCTCGACACTCTTCTGGAGCTTGAGAGGTATGAGCAACTGATGCTTGACCTTTATGCTGCCATAAAACATGCCATGCTACGTTCAGATTTGAAGCAATACGTCAAAGAAGGAAGCCTAGAGAGAATGATGGAGATATTAGACGACCTCATCGAGGATGAGACAAGCCATAGAGATTCGATACATTTCTACGTTGGCAGGGTGAAGATGATACGGTGAAGTCATCGTCAAATCGTAACATCTCCTTTTAAAGGCAAATCATTTAGGCTTGATATAAGATGGTGGACTAGCAAAGCGTGAAATAGATGGCGGGTTTCGAATCCTTGGGAATAGATTCTCGGATAATGAAGGCGATTGAGAAATTAGGCTGGGAAGAGCCTACACCGGTGCAACTGGCAACCATACCTTTAATCATGAAGGGCAAGGACGTCATGGCGCAAGCCCAAACTGGTACCGGAAAGACCGCTGCCTTCGGCATCCCTCTGTTGCAAAAAATATCTAAAGGCAAGACTCCAAGCGCATTGGTCTTGGTGCCTACGCGCGAATTGGGGATACAGGTCTCGGAAGAGCTGGAAAGATTGGGGGAATTCATGAACCTTAAAGTGCTCCCAGTGTATGGAGGGGCGTCAATAGAGTCGCAGCTCGAGCAATTACGTAAAGGTGTGGATATAGTTGTGGGAACACCAGGAAGGATTATTGACCACATAAAGAGGGGCACGCTTGACCTTCGCAACATAAAACATCTCGTCCTGGATGAGGCCGACCGCATGCTGGACATGGGTTTCATCGACGATATCCGCTACATAATGTCCAAGCTCCCCAAGAAGCGCAATACGTATCTTTTCTCAGCCACCTTACCTTCGGAAATAAAGGAACTGGCAGCGGAGCAAATGAATGATCCAGAGAAGGTCAACATTTCTGAGGAGAGACTAGTATTGCCCAATACGCAGCAGGTCTATATCAACATCGGGAGGAAGAACAAGATATGGGCGCTATGCCGCATCCTCGATTCAGAGAAGCCAAAGGCTATGATTTTCTGTCAAACCAAAAAAATGGTAGACATCCTTGCGAAGGCCCTCGGGTCGTACGGTTATCCAGTAGCGGCCCTTCATGGAGACCTAACCCAGGCTAAGAGAGAGAAGGTGCTCGAGGACTTCCGCAACGATCGCATCAAGGTCCTCATAGCCACGGATGTGGCCGCTCGGGGATTGGATATAGAGGGAGTGACTCACGTCATCAATTATGACATCCCTGAGAATCCAGAGGTTTATGTGCATCGCATAGGCCGAACTGGAAGGGCAGGCAAAGAGGGAAAGGCGATCACCTTCGTCACCTCGCAAGAAGAACACCTCCTTAAGGAGATCAAGGACTTCAGCGGTGTCGGAGTAGTCCAGGTGAATGTACCAGAAAGTCATGGTAGGGAGAGAGTGAGAAAAGTCTGGGATTTCGATGAAATTTCGGACATTTTCGGCATGGTGAAATTCCGCATAAATCTGGGAAAGGAGGACAAAGTCTCTTCACCTGACCTTTCCAACCTGGTAGCCAAAAAAGCGAGAATAAGCGATCTCGCTATTGGGCACATAGAAGTGGGTGAGCAGCATTCCATTGTCGAAGTGCACAAGGATGTTGCCCTAAAGTCCATGAAGGCCATGGAAGGAGCCAATTATAAGGGAAAGAAGCTCAGCTTCGAGCCTTTGAAGAAATAAGAAATCTTCAGACTTTCAGCGATATTTCGCATACCTGTCAAGAAGGGAGCAGATATCGTCAGAAACTTCCTTCTGATAGTAACCTTTCAAAGACTCCCCGCGAACGTACTCCTTAGCTTCGGATATAGATACTCTGGATGCCTTAGCGATGATGTTGGCCAAAAGGGCTGAGGCATAAGCAGAATCGATATTGGAACCGTTAAGAATCTCCTTGACATCATATTTGAAGCCGCTAAGACGCCTCACATTTAGCATTGCCACGCGAGTATAATCCTTCTTATACGTTTTCTCTTCAAAATTCCTACGCTTTCCACCAGACCTTCTGTTCAGATGATTAATTTCGCCCAAATTTATCCCAGGCTCCAGTTGCTCAGAGGCTTTTACATATATCAATGTTTGGTATGTTAAGTATAATCTGCAAGCCGTTAAGAATTAAATTAACGAAAAACCTGGGATTTTTAACGATACTTTTATAATAAAATACTTCTAACTTATGCTGAGCTGGCTTGGGGCTTGTTGTGTCGGAGCCTGACTTCAAAAAACATTGGAGGAAAGAATGTGGTAGATGGTGGAAAGAATAATTGGATGTGGCGGATGCTTGGAGGCTTTCTACTGGTTATCCTTGGGATTCTGATAATTGTGTATCCTGAGATAACCGTAGGGATAGTGGTTATTGTATTTGGTGTAATGATGTTGTTCTTGGGCTTTATTCAGGCGGTATTCGGCTTGTCTGCCCCCGAGGCCAAGTCTGCGAAATGGCTCTTTATCCTATCTGGAATCCTAAGCATAATCATCGGGATATTGGCCATACTCACACCATATTATGTCCTCATCGCGGGCTGGATACTCATAGCTATCTGGGCGATAATCTGGGGCATTTTCGAGATAGTTGCCGCTTTCATGGTCCCTGCAGAGAATATGAATACGATTTATGGCGACAACGGTAAGTGGATGGCCGTGGCGACAGGATTGATCGCCATTGTGTTAGGCGTTATATTCCTCGCTTATCCAGAGTCCTCACTTACCACAGTGGTTTACATAGCTGGTATTTTGGTCATCCTGGCTGGCTTCGTGCAGGTATTCGAGTCCGTGCAAATGAGAAGGGTGAGGTCTTAGAAAAGGATAAAGTGGCGGGGAATGGCGATCTCTTAAATCCATTCCCCGTCTCACCTTTTTTTTCTGACTAAGAAGGAGAACGAATGAAATCAATAGAAGCCACACGATAGATTAGTATAATAGAATCGCAACTCATGGTTTTGAGACATTCACCAAAGGTTGGATTCTATTTATCGTTCGTTGTAGAAAGTCCGATTCCAAGATATGCATCTCAATGGCTTGTTTGGGACAAATCTCCACACATCTACCGCATCCCTTGCAAAGATTTAGTTCGATTCTGGCTTTGCCCTCTTTTATAAAAATTGCAGAGACGTAGCACACTCCTTCCCTAACGCATTTTTCACATCCAACGCATTTATCTTGGTCGATTATCAGCTCCACTCCAGGCATGCGTGTCACGGTGGCATTAATGCTCTCGTTCAGTTCTGGCAACATCTTCCATAGGCAGCAGCACTCGCAGCAAGAGCAGATCGACAGAAGGTCTTCCTTTGGTCCTGTACCTAGCCAGACGGAATCGATCTTGTCACGTCCTATCAGATGCACAAGGCCTGCTTCCCTGCACTTTCGCAGATGTTCGAGGGCCTCCTCTGGTGTGGCCATCCTACCCATGTCCTTAGGGATTTTCAAGACGCCTCTTCCCAAAAAAACGCATCCCAGACTGGCTGGATAATTCTCGCAATGGTTGGCATCTCGGCACATGCATTTGTCCATGATGAATATGTATCTAGATCGTAACACGAAGTACTCTATAACCGCTGAAGGCAGAACTACGTTCTCAGGCTCAGCTCGAATATTAATTTCAATGGTCCTGGAACGCGACACCGCTTTCTCGGCCACCTTCTCTTTTGGAAGGATGATTATGTCATCGTCCTCGAAGAAAGCAAACTCCATGGCCTGACCAAGGATAGGCAGGCGTGTAAGCTTGGCCATGAAGAAGCGCTTATCAAAGGTCTTCCTGATTATGCGCGTATATAGATGCGTCATCCGGCCCATACGAGAAGAAATGTTCTTCTAGCTTCAATATCTCTTCCCTTAATCGACGAAGCAGAACTATCTTCATCAAAATCGAAGGCAAGAGGTTCGATTTAGATATTAAAGAAATAATTTGTTGAATCTTGAAGAGACTCAAATTTTGTTTTTATTTTATGTTATCATACTATATAACAAATCGAGAAGGTCATTCTCAAAATTTAATAATCACTTATGATAGAAATAATGCCAGCTTATTTTAAAAACTGAAATCACAATTGATAATCAGGTCATTTAGGTTATAAACATCCTTTGTAAATCATAGATTCACTAAAATAAATTAAGGAGGAAAACTAGTTGAAAAAGAGGATGGTGATGTTGGCGATCGGAGCTATGCTTGCCGCCGCCTTAATCGCTGGCGGTGCCTATGCATACTTCAGCGACACGGAGACGAGCTCTGGAAATCAGTTCAGCGCCGGTAGCCTAGATCTAGTTCTGGGCACCGCTGGTTCTATGCCAATCAGCTTCATCAATATGGTCCCAGGTAGCTCAGGCAGCTCCTACATTCAGGTTCAGAACCAGGGTTCTATCGTCGCGGAGTTGAGGATTTCCGGTCAGAACTTAGTCGATGCAGAAGGAATGAATTACGAGCCCGAGACGAATACCGCAGAGCCAGGCGATCTCAGCTCCAACGTCGATATCGAGATATTCGTTGACGCTAATGCCAACGGACTAAGGGATGCTGGTGAGAGTCTGCTCTGGTCGGGAAAGCTTAACGCCTTCAATGGCGCCACTGTGACATATGGAGAGATGGCCATTGGAGCAACTGTCAATATCGGGATATATTACAGTGTGCCCACTACCGTTGGCAATGAAATTATGGGAGATACGGTGACATTCGACATCGTGTTCGTTTTGCAACAGGTGTAATTCCTTTAACGGGGGGGATCGAAAGGTCCACCCATTTCAATTTAATAATAGAGAAGAAAAGGGGGGGTTGCATCTAGAGGATATCCGAAAATGAGCTAGCACATAGGAGATTCAAATTAAGAAGGATCAGCGCAAATGGAAGTCGTAGAACAAGAATGATAAATACTGTCCGAGGAGCGAGCAATAGGATTAGAGAAGAGGGGTTTTGCAGCAGATCCCAACTCCATGGCTTCGATTGCGAGGTGGAAATGTGCGGATTAAGCTCGTGAGATGAAATCCATCTCGAAACTCTGCTCTATGCCCTTATAGCCATTATTGGCCGGGAAAATCTTGAATGATTAAACAAAGGAAAGATGTGGATGTTGCCAGCACTCAATGAGATTAAAATCGCTATGTCCATCATGATGAGTCTTTTACTGGTCTTCTTGAGCGTATTAGGAACCTCTGCATCTTGCATAGATACTGAAACAACCAAAATTTCCCTTTCTGCCTCTGGAACCAAAGCATGGATCCACACAACGCTTGCTGACTTCCTGACAAATACTATGGAGAACTTGGACGTGAACTCATCTCCTGGCAACGTTATGCTTCAGGGCAAAACCGAATTTCTTTATGCCTTTAGAGGCTCGAATTCAAATCAATTCCTGAGATACAACACGACTTCATCCACTTGGTCTTTCTTGACCAACGCTCCTGCATCCCTGAAGAATGAGGGCAGCTCTCTAGTTAGTGATGAGAACAGATACCTTTATGCGACTCAAGGTGGCACTCGCCAGTTCTGGAGATATGATGCCTTGACCAATTCCTGGTCAAACTTGCCTCGCACGCCTGCTTCTGTGAAAGCGGGCGGAGGCTTAGCATATGATGGTTTTGGAAATCTTTATCTCATCCAGGGGGGCGGAGAACATGGCTTTTGGCGCTTCAGCATTTCCTTAAATGCTTGGCTTCAACTTGCGCCTACACCTCTGCAAATCGATTTCGGGGGCTGTCTGATGGCGGACGGGATGGGTCATATCTATGTACTGTGTGGTGGAGGGACGACTACCTTCCTCAGATATGATGCGTCACAGGACTCATGGACCATTCTGTCCAGTGCGCCTTCAACGATTGGTAGTGGGGCAGCAATGGCCTATGACGGTGCGGGCAGCATTTATGTTATCCGCGGTTACAATTCCCCGCATTTTTGGAAATATAGTATAGAAACCGATACATGGAATTCCTTATCCCCTCTCCCAAGAGCCATTGGATTAGGGGCCAGTCTTGCCTTCATGCACCCGGGTAAAGTCTATGCTGTGATAGGAGATGGCACTTCACTAGCTTATGTGTATGATTCGAATAAAGACGTTTGGTCGCAAAGCGCTAGCCTTCCTGCCAAAGTGGCCGAAGGCGCTGCTTTGGCCTCAAGCCCTAAAAAATTACTGCTTTCTGGCTCAATGACCTCTTCCGTTTGGGATACAGGCTCGGAAGGAACCACACTCGTGGGTGTGTTTTGGGACTCGAGCACTCCTGCAGGCACCGGGATCAAGCTTCAAGTTCGATCCTCGGATCGTTTAGTCGGAGGCCAACCACAATCAGAGTGGCTGGAATTAGGCACAAATCCTCAAGTTGCCTATGTTTTGTCATCAGGTCGATACTTGCAATGGCGCGCATACCTTTCAACCAATGATTCCCGATTCACGCCTTTGCTCATGGAGGTGAGGTTGCATTATCTCTGAGGCCAGGTTAAGTTCATTTGGCATACCAAGGATTTCATCCTGTCTCTTCATTATCATATTATTCGCCAGCAGCTGGGTACTTTTAGCGTCGGGTTCGGTTTCAGCCCAAGAGCCATACATCGACCTGGAAATCGGAGAGGGGTTAGCTACCCCATTCTCCGTCAAGGACATCAAACCGGGAGATCTAGGGACTAGAACAGTTCAATTAAGAAACAAAGGCTCCCTGGATGGACAGATTGCTATATGGGTAACGGCTATCACCGAAAGCGATTGGGGAGGGGACGGCGCTCATCTGGATGATTATCTTAAGTTCAAGGTACAGGCCAGAGGCCTTACCACCAACTTGCAGATGCCCTGTAGCATCCGTCAATTCCCATCATCAGCATTCTCTGCCACCTACGTTTGGATATTGAATGTTAGAGCGGGAGCCACGGTAGATATTGTCTGGTATTGGGAATTTGAGGAAACATATCAACCCCAGAATGAAGCGCAGGGTGATAGCTTAAGCTTCAACATCAACTATCTCCTAGGGGATATGCCCCCGCCACGCCCAGGGATGGCATGGATGAAGATGAATGTATTGGGTAATCCCAATACCATTCTATTGGATTCGGAAGGCAGGGCTGTGGACAATTTCCTAGCCGAGTCCAAGGATCGAAGCGTAGCCGTTTTGGTCGCGGTAGGGACGCGGTTATGGACATATGATGACACCAGAGCTATAACTCCTTTGGATTCGATCATGATTAAGAGATCCGAAAACAGCCGGTCGACCGCTAAAGGAATGGCCATCATCGGCTCCGCAATAAACATCGACGCATACTGCAATGGTCAAAGAGTCTCGGGGAGAATAGCGGATGGTCCTTTGACTTTGATCATGAGCTATGATCCTAGTCTATTGCCCTCAGTCACAAGGATGATCGGGATTTATCTATTCAGTGAGGGCGAATGGTCCCCATTACCGCCATCCATGGGCGATGTCATGCGTGTGGGGCAGTGTTCTGCCTATTTCAATAGGGGAGGGGAGATGGCAATCATCGCATCCTTCGATCCTCAGCAAGCAGCATATCTCCTTCCCACCGCGCTGAGCATCGAATCCAGCAGTAAAGTTTTCTGGGGGCCAATCGAATTGGTGAGGAAGTCAGGGGATGTGGTATCTGTCGTCCTTACCCTTATCAACGTCGGCGAAATTAATGGGACCAGGGATATCACTCTATTCATAAATGGGAAGCCAGTTAAGTCCGAGAAAGTTTCTTTAGGTCCTCTTGAGAAGGGAGAGATACGTTTCGAAGTCACGGGTTTGGGAGAAGGTTCTTACGACATCGAAATCTTAGGCATGAAAGAGCAGGTGGAGATAAGAACCGAAATAAATTGGTCATTGATATTGCCGTTTCTAGGTTTAGGTCTTTTTATACCATTTGCCCTTGTACGCAGCGCAATCACATGGAGACAGACGCAGAAAAATATTTCACAAATGCGCCGAAGGATGATGGAATTGGAGTCTAAGCTCTTGCACTCTGATATGGCCCTTACGGTACTGAGCCAGAGACAAAAGAGCATTCTATCCCATATTCAGGATAAGACAAAGGATATTAAGACGAAGGAAACAGCAACTTTGGAATCTACATTACCAGCATCGCCTCAATCAGGTTATGAAATCCAAATTTCTGAAATTGAGGACAAGAAAGCATCACAGCCATCATCAGAAGGGTTAAGAAACCAGAGCATGAAGGATATAAAAATTAGAGTAATGACATCTAATGACGCGATTAATTCTGACTCTACTTGGGGCACCATAATGAAATCATCGAAGGCTTCTGCAGCAGACCCATTGGCACGCGCGGAGCAGAAAATCATTCAAGAAGAAGAATTCGAGGTCCGACGCCTTAGAATAGCCAAGGATTTCATACTGACCTCGATTAGACAACGAGGTCAAATCGCCCTCGAAAATGTGCCGAGGAATAAGAATGCCGAGCTGGCCATGAAAGCATTGGCACAGCTAATCGAAGAAGGAAAAATACTAGCAGTCCAGCAAGATCATAAAGTTGTGTATGTTCTTGCGGCTGGTAAAGAAAAGGATGATTAAGGGGCAAATAATGCTAGGAATGTGCTTCTAAGTGCGCGTGAAGTGTCAAAGTCATTCGGGAAGAAAGATGTGTTGAAGTCGGTCACAGCCATCATTGAGCCAGGGGATCGCATCGGATTAGTAGGGTCTAATGGCTCTGGGAAGAGCACTCTGCTCCGCTTACTCGTAGGGGAGATTAAACCAGATACGGGGGAAATCGAAGTTCGCACATCGAAAATAGGATATCTCCCGCAGTTTGAATCCGAGGAGGGCATTATTCAGGATTTCTGTCTCGATCCTAAGCAGAAGGCGAAGCAGGCTCGCTTGGAAGAGCTGGAGCAGTTGATGATGCAAGCCGCATCCGATACCAGTATTGACATGAACACGGTAGTGATGGAGTATGATCGCCTGCTGGAGGAATTGGCATCAGGCAAGGACCATTCTGTGGAAGAATTTAGAAATAGAGCCAAGCAGCAACTGGGAATCCCGGACAATTTGTGGAACAGTTCATTTCAAGGGTTGAGCGGTGGGGAACAGACCAAGATGCGCTTGGCGCGCTTGATGATGCAGGCTGAAGATGCTGAGCTGTTGATACTCGATGAGCCTACCAGTCATTTAGATATCGAAGGCACACAGGCCTTGGAGGAATTCCTATTAAGATACAAAGGAGCGCTGGTGGTAGTGTCCCATGACCGTTATTTCCTGAATAGCATGGTATCTACCATATGGGATTTGGATGATGGAAAACTTCGTGAGTATCGAGGAAATTATTCCGATTTTGTGGAAAAGAAGAAGTTGGAAAAAGAGAAGCTAAGATTGGCCGAGGAAAAATTGAGACACGAGCGCGATCGTTTATTGAAAGCAGCGGAGGAGCAGCATCTGCGCAATCGCTATGGAAGGGCTCACAAAGCCATGATCAGAAGAGCAGAGCGCTTGACCCCTGTCGAGACGATTCGTGAAGAAGGAAGTATTAGCTTTCAAATCAGTACAGCGGACAAGCATGGCAAAGCCTTCATCAGGGCCAAAAATCTTCTTGTAGCGAGAGGTAAGCAAAAAATCTTGGACATGGTTGATTTCGAGCTTAACTTAGGTGACAAATTAGGCGTTTTCGGGCCCAACGGCTCGGGAAAGACTAGTCTGCTTAAAGTACTCAATGGGGAATTGCCATATCTTGGGGAGCTATGGATCTCTCCCGCCGCTAAAATAGGCTACTTCTCCCAAAGTCATGATGGGCTGGACGAACGCCTGACGCCCGAGGAGCAATTGTTACAAGTTCTGGGAAAAGATGACAGAGCCGCAGCCAGATCTATATTGGCAAAACTTCTTTTCGATGATCTAAAGGTAAAGACACCGATAGAGAAGCTGTCCGGTGGGGAGAGAGCTAAGGTCGCTATTGCCCTGCTTATATGCGAACAGCGGAATTTATTGCTCTTAGACGAGCCCAATAATTATCTTGATGTGGCATCGCGAGAGGCCCTGGAAGAAGCGCTGAAGGAATATCCTGGTACTCTGATACTCGTAACGCATGACCGTTACCTTCTAGATGCGATTTGTAATCGAGTGGCGGAGCTGCGGGGTGGTATGCTAAGGTTTTTCAACGGGACCTATTCGCAGATGCAGGGCGTGTGGCGTCAAGAGGAATATCTTACCGAAGCCCAGGTGTATCGCGTAGTGAGCGGGTTCACTGATTGGACTACTAGAAAGAAACTTAGATCGGGTGATACGATAGCAATCGCTCCCTCCGAACTCGAATTTTATAAATGGGCCTTCGATAATGGCAAGTTGAAAAAATTAGATAGGAAGGAATATAAGAAGGTTAAAAAGGTAGAATAGTCCAACCATTGGATTAAATAATTAGATTGATATTTTTATTTATTTCAATATCTTCGGTGAGGCAACAGCATCATGCCTGAGATTTCTCTGAGGCATGTTAATATGGCTGCCTTTATGATAATGAGCATTCGATGAATGCTTTGATTCATTAGATGCACATGATAAGGAAGTAATAGGATTTAACTAATCGTTTTAGTGAAGCACTGCAGGTCAGAACTTCCAATTCTCCGAAGGTTTGCCATCTGCCATATATTTTTTATTTATCTTTCGAATCAAAAAGGCTCGCGATAAATAATTCTGTTTTTCCAATAGACTTCTGCAAAGATTTTTTTGCATTGCTAGCTTTCACTCCTGCAAGGAGTGGAGTTCGTGCTTTCGCAACCAACAATAGACATTACTAAAATCAAGCAGGGTGACGTAGAAAAAGAGGCCTTACGCCTTGCCATTATCGCTGAACTGGATGCCATCTCACTTTACGAGCAATTGGCTTCGATGGTTAAAAAGGATGATATCCGAAAAGTCCTTTTGGATGTAGCAAAGGAAGAGAAAACACATGTCGGAGAGTTCCAAGCCTTGCTCCTAAAGTATGATCTGGAGCAGAGGGAGGAACTTGAGCATGGAAAAGAGGAAGTCGAAGAGCTTACAGAGAAGTAGATGAGACTTAAGACCTCAAAAAGCGTGCAAAAAGTGAAGAAAATTAAGCAAAACCACAGCTGCAAGCTTGAAGACTCTATTGGAACTTCAAAGAAGGAAGTCTAGTTAATAGCCATTATGTGAATGCCATATTAAAGGAATAATGAGGAACTGGAGTACTTATTAATAGAGCTGGCATTCGTAAGCAATGCGAACACCTGTGATTTGATCAAGCATTATACGCGTGAGCATTTTCAGAATGTTATGGAATGATAATATGTTAGATGGAGCCGCGGGTCCGGACTTTCACCGGCGTGATGGTTTTGCAGGACCATGCGTGATCTTACTCTGCCACCGCGGCATTTACTAATGAAAATTGAATGATAATTTAAATACAAACCCTACTTGCTATCGCAAATGATAA
>JAVYMA010000025.1 GCA_038740345.1 Methanomassiliicoccales archaeon | reverse complement strand
GTTAAAACCACTACAATGAAGAGGTGCGATTTTATCAACACCCAAATTCTTGAGTTGGTCCATAGTAATACGTATACGCTCTTGAGAAGCCTCTCCTAAATGCAAGCCTCCAATAACCATATGAATCTTAGAACCTGTGGTTCTTTTAGCGTGTGTAACTATGTTTACTATTCCCGAATGCGCACATCCAGTTATTATAACAAGGCCTTTTTTCGTTGAAATATAAATTGCCTGCTCCTCTATTATAAAATCTTCTGTTATCTTATCTCTTTCATCTCTTAAGAAATTTAATGGGCGTTCAAAATCGGTGATTCTTGGAATTTCGCCTGAAGTTTTAACGCCAGGCATTAGTTCTATACTAGTTGAGAACAAATTCATTTTTGCCTGAAATAATGCTTCTAACACATTAGTTGGACTTGAAATATCTACTTTAGTGTTTGCACGTAGAGAGTACCTTTTACCTTTAAATGTCATGGGATGAGTGAAAATCGGTATCTTTTCTTTTATAAAAGGGATTAAACCACCCACATGGTCAAAATGACCGTGAGTTATGAATACGGCTTGGAAATCGGTCGGTTTTAAATCCATTGTTTCAAGATTGTTTAAAATCACAGTTTCACTGGGACCTGTATCGATCAAAATTTTATGGCCTTTATCGTTCTCAACGAACAAGGATAGACCATGGACAGCGAAAACTCCCTTAGTTTTGGTGCTTGAACTTTTTATTACTTTCGATTGTGCATAAGGTAAACCTGCGCAATTATCGACCAAGGTTACTATTCGCACCTATTGGTCCCTCTTTACTATCTTTAAATCACTGAATCTCATAACTCCTTCAGGACATACGGTTTCGCAGTTCTTGCAAGCTGTCCCGAGACAGTACTCAGTGGCAATGCGAATCTTAAATTGTTTATCTCCTATTTTCTCAACCCTCAATGCTCTTTCTGGACACTCACGCATACACTTCTTGCAACCTATGCATTTTTCAAATTCTCCAATTAAGTAAACGCCTACATGATCCAATGTTTTTAGGCCCCTATCGCCCAAAATCGGAATATCGGAAGAAACTATTCTCAGTGTTTCCTTAGGTCTTTTTATCGGTGGGAAAGGTCTATATCCTTTATCTTTTAATATTTGATTGAAAAGATCAAAAGGCATGCCTTCTTGCCACAGAGCTATCTCATTAACGTAGATATCTTCGAACACTTTGCTGGTAGCGAACATGATATGTTTAGCTGCCATTGAATCAGCAATTCTTTGCATCTCATCCATAGCCTCATCTTTAACTAAAAGATCGTACGCCATCATGAGTGAGGTATTTCCGCATTGATAAGTGCGTTCCAGCACTCTTGGAACCAAACCACAAGTCTGAGCCTTAATCGGGTCTACATACGTACCTGATGCTCCTGCCAGATACATAGATTTGATCTCTTCGTCGTCCACACCTACTTCCTCGATCAGTGTTCTGTGTCCAGCACGAATGGCACCCATCGCTTTTCCAGCCTCTAGAACATCATGCTGGTCTATATACACACCATCTTGAAGGTGGATTCGACCATCTCCTGTCATTACTTTTGGAAGCTTAATAACACCGCTCTCTAGCCCTATGGCCATTACTGCGACGACCCCAGTTCCAGTTATACCTCTTGCTTTTACGTTACTGGGACTCTTTACCTCCCCTGTATATGGATCCACTTTTGACCCTGGTTGTGCTTTGAGTTTATCATCCAATACATAATTCTGCCAACTACCATCAGGCATTATTTCTAAATCTGAAATGGCCATGGGTGCAGCCAACATCCCAAACTCTATGCTTTGCCCTTCCATCGCGGGACCTGCTGCCGCTGATCCAGTCCAGAGTTCCCCATCCTTATATAAGCCCATCTCTGCATTCGTTCCATAATCAGTAACCATGCAAGTTTCTTTTCTTTCCAGCATCCTCGATTTAATTATCATCGCAAGGGCATCAGCACCGATTTCATGCCTTATTGACGGGGGATATCTAACTTCAGCTTCAGGATGAACTGATGTCATGCCTAAATCCCCCGCTGGACCGGTATGTGCTCGCCTTTCAGGAATCTTCACATTCAATCTTTTTAATAAACTATTACCAGCATATGCTAAATCACGGACCTCGATATTTTCAAACATTGATAGTTGAGCAGGATTTCCACATATGGCTACTCTTTTTATATCCTTTGGATCTGCTTCATGTAACCCAATCAATTTATCCACGGTTTCAATTATTATGCGATGGCCAACATCAGCACCATTTTCGAGCCAGAAATGAAGGTGATCCATTATATTGGCTCCCGGCAATGGGTGCCTCATCGTGATTGCGGTTGACAGGATCTTTCCTCTTTGGTCTAAATCGACAAGATGGGTGCGATAACCGCTTGTTCCCAGGTCAAGAGCTATGCCTAGGTTCGCCATTAAATCACGCTTCGTGGAATCGAATTCGCATATTTAAATTAGATTTTACTTCATTTCGCATCTCATCTTGAAAATATAACAAAGCAAAATTATAATTATTTGACTTAATATTATAACACTGAAAAAAATATATTTGAATTATTTATAATATTTAATATATATTTATAAATTACTTTATAATAAAATAATATTTAATAAAAGTTTAAAATTCATCATTTAAAATGTTAAATATGCAAATCTTTTTCCATTCAATCCTCCATTTAATTCAGCATATGACACCAAAAGAACGTTTCGAAGCCGCATTAAACTTGAAACAAGTTGACCATGTACCTTTGTTCTATCAACATCTTGGAGCGTCTAGTTATTTACAAAAATCCACAGGAATATTAATAAAAGAAGGATATGAAGACCCTGAAAAATTTGCAAAATTATCTCTTGAAGCATATAACATTTTCAAATTCGATAATGTGATGGCTGGGTGGGGAGACATTTTGATCGAAGCCCAGGCGCATGGAACGAAGTTGAAGTTTACCGATCCAAGATTTTATCCCAGGGTGGAATCTTATGTTCCTATGGATAGAGTCGGACTTTTGCGACCTGTTGACCCAATGCAAGATTCGATGTGGTCTGTAATTCTTCGTGGCTCTAAAATAATGATGGAAAAGATCGGAAATCAAGTAGCTGTAGTTGGATGTATAAATTCCCCTATGGTAATTGCAATGGAAATAATAGGGATGGAGAATTTGATGATGTCAATCTATAAAGACCCAGAACTCGTGAATTACATATTGAGAACTGTGACTGAGAGTTCTATTGCATATTTGGAGCATATTGTAAAAATGGGCATATCTGAGACTTTCATAGAAAATGGAAGCGCAGGAGGAGAAATGGTCTCACTAGCGACATATGAAACATTCGATCGTAAATACCTTGCAGAATTGTTAGGATTGTGTGAGAAATTAGGATTAAAAACAATATTGCATAATTGCGCCGCTGAACCTTTTTATGAATCACAATTAGAATTGCGCCCAAACGCACTTCACGTCCATCTCAATGCAGTAGATGCTGAAGTATTGTTTTCTTTGTTAAAAGGAAAAACGTGCGTAATGGCGGGCATTGATCACAGTAATCTTCTTTTTAAAGGGACTCCTGGCCAAGTAGAGACAGAAGTCAAGAGAATCTTGAATATTTGGAAAGAGGGCGACGGACTTATTATGGCACCTGGTTGCGAGCTTCCTTTTAAAACTCCTATTGAGAATATTAATCGGCTTCGCGAAGCCACGATATTTAATAGTAAGAAAATTATTAAATAATGTAAATTAAATAATATTTAATTCATTTATAATAAAGCTAAATTGCTAAGGTTTTCAATCAAAATCTAAATTTATCTTAAATTATAGCAAACCATATGTTTCTTTATAATAAATTTACAAAAATTTTTTTGATTTTATATATGAATATTGCCAACTAAAATAGTATTTAATTGATGTAATTTAAATATAAAAATAAAATAATTAAATGGTTTTTAAATAATTCTTTTTAACCTTTAACAGCCTTAACAAAAGCTTGCAAATTAACAAGCGGTACACGAGCTGCTAATCCGCATCCTGGTGCAACCAAATTAAAGCCTGCATTCTTAACGCGGGTTGTTTCCAACCTTACTTCATCGGGTGTTCCCTGAAGCAACGGACGCACTACGCCAACATTTCCTATCAAGGCCGCACGGTTATTTACTATTTCGACAGCCTTCTCAGGCTGAACTTTTTCTTCAATGCTCAGACCATGTACTCCTGTTTCGATCATGTGGTCTAACAGTATTGTGGTGTCACCACAGATGTGTAAGACAGTCTTCGCATCTCCATGATTGGAAAAAGCTTCTTTGATGTATGGCTTAGCATATTCGTCGAACATTTCGCCTGAGAGCATATCAGTCGAAGCTGATGGATCACTCATTACTATTACATCAGCTCCAGCTTTGGCAAGTTGCTCAATGTAACCTTTCTCCAATTTTGTGGCCAATTTAATTGCTTTTACCACTGCCTCTGGATTGGTAACTATCCAAAGCAAAAGGTTCTCTGTCCCTACCAAATGGCCAGCGATAGTGAATGGACCTGTTGTTCCAACGACAATTGGGAACTCTTTTCCATACTTTGCTTTAGCAATCTTCACAGCCTCGACTACAGCGGGAATTCTCCCTTTGAATAACGCACCGGAAGGTAACTCCTCAGGAATGCTGTTCTCGTCTACGGCATGAGATTTGACCATTGGTGTTCTATCCATTTTTCCCAAATCGACGCGGCAGCCTAAGACCTCAGCTTCCACGGTAAGGCAGTATGGCAGACGTACACACTCAACGCCCCACACTTTATTTGGCGCAGCTGCTAGTTCGGCCATTTTCGCAGGGTCAGTGTGGGCGTCTGGCCAATAGACCTTTACGGCCTCCATGGCATCGACGGTAGCAATTTGTGTAAAACAAACTGCTGGTGGCCTGTCGAGATGCTTGCGAGCGAGTGCAGAGAGCACTCGATCTTTCGGGGTCATCGTTGACATCCTAATCTTCCTCCTTCTCTTAACACCTTATAAAGAGTTCTAAATCGCTTAAGGTCATGTGCATACTTTAAGGTTTCGTCACATAACTGAGATCGCCAGAGGAAATTTTGCATTTGCTGACGCAAATAATTAACGCAAATATTAAAAAATAGAAAATAGGTTAGGGTAAAAACGCTCATTACAGATACGATAGATAAACAAATTATTTTATTCAACATATTAAAGTTTTTACATTATTTGCGCGTTTTGCGAATGTTGCAAAATATTTGATGCAAATATTTTAGAACGTGAATAATTTAATAATTAAAATTAAAATTTTTATAGGATAAAGTAGTGAAATACAATATCATAATTCTATTTTAATAATTAAATTTTTATATTATTAAAATAATTAAGTTGCCATCTAAATATTAAGATTTTATCAGTTGATTCACATCGCTCATTCCTTTTAAAATTTTAAATCCTTTTTCCGTAATCATATAATCTCCGCGATTATGCCTCTGTACGATCATGGTTGCATCAATAAGTTTTTGAATATGAAAAAGTAAATTCCCTCCCCTAAGTCCGGTAGCATCCTTTAAGCCTGAGAAAGTACGTGGGCCAGTAGAAACGGCTTTGAGAATCTGGAGTCTATGCATGCTCGCCAATGGTTCAAGAACTTCAGAAACAAAAGTTTCTTCTTTTAATTCATGGATTTCTTGCTTTTTGTCAGCAGTAGTCGTAAAAATCCTAAGAGACCGCATGAGTCTAACTTGTTTACTAAATAATCTATTCACCTCTTCAAAACACCTTTCACACTTCGAGTATGGAGCCGTATCCCGAAGACGATCAAGTTCATCTCGATTCGTTATTATTATTTCTTCTCTTACCACATCTTTTTCTAACAAAGCAGCATTTTTTTGTAAAAAATTTTTGAAAGTGGCCCGGCATGGCTCTTTCATATCACATCGTTTTACCATATTTTGTGAAAGCCCCTCTTCCACATCATCCATTACTTGGGATACCATTACCTCAAGTAAATCTGAACGGTTCCTGATTGGAATAGAAAATGAGTCAAGATGATGCTTATTTTCTAGAACTGTTTTTAATATTTCTTGGATATCCAAAATTGCCTTTTTAATTTGCTCAATTTCTTTTTCTAACGAAACATTAATCTCAGACACATTACTCGAAGAAATATTAAGGAATAAAACTCTTTCCAAAACTAAAAAATCTATTTAAATATTCATAAAAAGGATTAAATAATTAAAATACTTTTCCAATAAATATATAAATGAAAGAAAAGGAAAGGATTTAATTAATCGACGAAGCTAATCATTTCACTTCTTGGCTAGCTCAGTGGCTATCTTTACTGCTTCAATAGCATCATAACCCCAGGCATCTGCGCCGATTTGGGCTGCGAACTCTTTTGAAGTAGCGCCTCCGCCAATCATTGTCTTTACCTTTGGTTTCATATTGGCCTCACGGAGCATGCGTTCTACTTCTTTCATGCCTGCTAGAGTAGGAGTCATAAGTGTAGATGTAGCTACTATGTCAGCACTCTCGGCTTTAGCTTTATCAATAATGTTCTTGATTGGTACATCTCGGCCCAAATCAAAGATCGTCATTCCAGCGCCAGTTAGCATTGCCTTGACAATGTTTTTACCGATGTCATGGACGTCTCCTTCCACTACGCAGATGACAACTTTCGCATGGGCTCCAGCTGCCTCCACCTTAAGCTTTGGAAGTGCGACGTCCAAAGAAGCATACATTGTTTGTGCAGACAAGAGCACTTGTGGAAGGAAATACTCCTTCTTTTCATATTTTTGGCCTACAATTTCCATTCCTTTGCTCAGACCAGAAAATATGATGTCTTTCGGCTCCACACCTGCGGCTAATGCCTGCTCTGTTAGCGGTTTCGCTTCCTTAATCTTTCCTTTTACTACAACTTCAGCGAGCTGTGCAAGATAGTCTGTCAAACTCGACTCCCTCCTTTGGGAATTAGCCATCGGATGAAATTCTCCGTTATTAAAACCTCCCATGGATGGATATAACATCCAGATGCATCTAAAATACATTTTTATAACCTAATATAGCTCATAATGGTCATAATTAACACCCATTTAAAAATTACAATTTAACAGTATTTACAAATTAACAACAATATAATATTATGAAATCTAATTTATTTGTTCAAAGAAAAATTTTGTTATATAATTTTTAATTATAATATATGAATATTGCAATAAATTAATTTTTCTGATAATAAATAATGACTTTTCCGAAGATCCAAGATCACATATTATATAAATGATATTAAATATTTATTTCAACAAATTTACTTCAAACACATTTATCAAACACATAGAAAATATTTACATTTTCAGATCACCTTTAGAATTTCAAATATGTAAAATCTTGAAATATTAAAATAATATATAATTATTTTTCTTATTAAACAATTATTTTTTCCAAATCAATCTTTATACATTTCAATATATAATCAAATCCTTTTATTAATAGTTCTATTTATTCTATTTAAAGTTCTAAAATACCCAAATTTGTAAGGTAATTAGGAGAATTGATGTTTAAAGAAGCAATAAATAAAATAATTTTAATAGTCATCATCTTCAAATTGGGAAGCGCCGCATACTGGGCACTTATCTTGATTCTTTTTTAAAGTACACCCACAAACAATACATTCAGGCACTTTATTCCCGATCTACTGGAATCATATTAACATAATAAAAATATTTTTATCTCATTTTGTTTAAATATGTTTGCCCAGTTTACTTATCTGCCCAAGGTATAATAAGCCAATATCACTGCAGGCATAAACATAAGCATCAATCAAACTTTCATTCTTTAAAATTGGCGATAAAGGGCTCATCCCTCTTAGTGACGTGATGTCTGTTCCAACTGCAAGGGGACTAAAAGCAGGGATTACTAATATTCTTTCACGCTTTAAATATAAGAAACAAGGGAGTTTTATGAAAGCTCCCACTTCGTCGAAAAGACGTACTGAAGGATGTTCATGACCAATTATAAGAGGTCTGTTTTTCGTATAATTATGTCCATGGACAAAATAAAAGCCATCTTTAAAATATTCATCAACTATTGAAATATTAAGTTTTGAGGCGATATTGCCTAAATAATTATCATGATTTCCGCGGACCACTATGACTTCTCCTTTTTCCAACATAATGGAAAACAATTTTTTTACCTCGTCCCATTCTTGAGAAAGATTTTTAGAAAATTCATGTTTGACATCACCCACTATCAGAAATATTTTAGGATCGTATATTTCGATTAATTTTTCTAAAGATTCATACATGTATTGAGTTTGAAAATGAGGAAGATGAAAGCCAGAATCTTCCATCACACTTTCATATCCTACATGCAGATCCCCTATTACTAAAATGGCTTGTTTTTTAATAAAAGCACAGCGTTGGTTGGTGATTATAAGCCCTGGTTCGATTTCTGTTTGATTCATCAAACCTCTTTTCCCTCAAGCTTATTATGATGTAAGTAAAAAATCTTTTCAAATTTTACACAATCAACTTTCATCCAACTCTTCAAAGATGATAATTATTAGAAAAAAACTCATAAAACTATGATTCAAAGAAGTTTTATTTTGCTGCCAGGTGTAGGTAAAATCCTAGAAAAGAAACTTTGGCTTCAAGGAATATCAAGTTGGGATGATTTTTTGCTGCAGAAAAAGATATCTGGCTTCTCAGATTCTAGAAAAAGGTATTATGATAATATTCTTTTGGAGGCCAAGACCCATTTTATTAAATCTGAGACAAATTATTTTTATCGTCTTCTCCCTTCATCTGAGCATTGGCGGTTATTTGAATGCATCGAGAAAAATGTAATTTATTTAGATATAGAAACAGATGGAAATTTTCCTAATTCAAATATTATATTGATTGGAATGTTTAGAAACAATGATTATATTCCCCTAATCAGAGATATTAATTTAACTTCTTTTAATCTCAAAAATGCTCTCCTTGACTGCAAGATGCTTGTGACATTCAATGGTTCTACTTTTGACCTTCCATGTCTCGAGAGAGAGTTTTCCTTTTCGATTCCCAAAGTGCCTCATTTCGATTTGCGATTTGGATGTTCCCGATTGGGCCTAAAAGGGGGCTTGAAGCAAATTGAATCACGATTTAAAATATCTCGGCCCAAAGAGTTAGAATATGTAACGGGAGAAAATATTGCATACCTTTGGCGTCTCTGGAAGAAGAGTTCTAAGCAAAACGCACTTAACACATTGCTAAAATATAATGAATTTGATGTTAAAAATTTAAAACCGATTGCTAATAAAATTTATGAAGGTTTAAGATCACAATGCTTAAAATTTATTGAATATTAAAAAGAAAATTATCAGCCATGATGGATATAATAATTTGGATCTTGTAAATTAGTTTTATTTTCATTATATTGTACGCTAATTTGCATGACTTTGCAATTAAAATGAGAAAAGGTCAATGCATTTTTATCCATAAAAAAAGAAATAGCTACACATCTGTTTTCTTTTAATAAAATAAATATTTTTTAATATTGACATAAATGAAATTGCATCTGCACGTATCATTGATATAGCTTTAAAACGTTGAAAAATAACTCATACAATTCACTTTGTGAAAAAAATGATGATAACGAGTATGGGAGAATTTAATTTTGAACCTTGAAACACTATTTGGTTCTCAGATCTAGTTAGTGGATATTCCTTCAAAATTACACATCTATATCTTTTAATATGCGGTCCTCAGCCTTGAAACTATTAAAAATGTTGACTTATAAATCTAAAAAAAAACCTTTTTGTTTTTTACAAAAATTTAAATTTTAACCTGAATCCTAATCTTTTTGGATTCAATGGTTCTTGTCACTTAAACGGTGCTGGAGCGACTTATGCTGGAGCGACTTATTTTGTAACTAAGTTAATGAACTTTAATGATAATAGCACTTCATATTTTGCATTCATTGGAATCTTGGGTGTTATACAAGATGATGCGCCTAATGAATCTTGAAGACGCAATTGGATGTGACCCAATCAATAGTGAATATGAACTCATGATCTAAGATTTTTTGGTCGCTAAACCAAGCCTTTGATTAAAATTCTACAGAATTCCAGAGAATACAACCTTAACTTCTGAGCATAATAGTAATACATACAAAGAGTTTATTCAAGATCGTTGCGGTATTCATCTTTATTCTAGTCATAGTAAAAAAATGTTCTGATTTAAGTTATGAAAGAAAAACAAAAATTTATAGATGAATTATATTTATTATGAGATAGAAAAACGGAACTTCTGGCGAAAATTTATTCTGATGTTTATTTATTAAATTAATGAAAACTAAGAACCAAGTTTTATGAGGACAAGAAACTCGATACATTATTAAGTTCTTGTGGCCACTATGAAAGCGAATTTTAGGAATTGAATTACATCGGGCGACAATTTTGAATTTTATAAATAATAATTTAAGAGCTTAAATTTACTTAAATAGCTTTGGAAAATTTTTGAACCCATCAAATTAATATTATTTAAGCATTGAATTGTTTTTTGAAATAAAAAATATAGTAATGAAGAGAATAAGAGCGATTCAAATTTTAAAGACAAAAAGTTTCTATATTTTACCCTAAAAATTATCATTTGAATCTCCTGAAGGAAGGTCCAAGAAAGTCATCTTTAAATATACAATATCATATATAATAATTTGAATATTATTAGGCTTTGGAAAAAACGATGATGATATTTTTCTCATTTTTATGATAAAATCTGATGATGGGATAAAAGTCTCAGCTCGAGGAAAAGAGAATATGATTGAAAGAAGGATGTAGCTTTCCATAGCGATTAAAATAGTTGCTTGGTTAGCAGGAGGAGGTCATGATGTGATTGCAAAGGCTATAATAATATCTAAAGATAAAATAAATGAACTCCTAGAATCTCTCGACCTCGCTATTTAAGCATAAAAGTCATCTCGTCGCGTAGGATAACTCTAAGAAGTATGGCTTTCTCCGTATGCAACCGATTTTCTGCTTGATCGAAAACAACGCTATGGGGCCCATCCATTACCTCGTCCGTAATTTCCTGCCCACGATGCGCGGGAAGACAATGCATAACGATGCAATCTTTTTTTGCCCTTTTTAATAAAAAAGAATTGACTTGATAACCTTCGAATATTTTCAAACGTTCATTGGTCTGCTCTTCCATGCCCATCGAAACCCAAGTATCGGTATAAATTACGTCAGCATTTTCTACAGCTTCGTAAGGATCCTCTATATGAATTGAGACGCAATTATTAATTTTAGCTAATTGATTGGCTTTATCAATCAAATTTTTATCTGGTTCAAACCCTCTTGGATGAGCAGAGTAAAAATCGATTCCAACCATGGCGCATCCTAACATTAAAGAATTACAAACGTTATTGCCATCACCAACATAGGCGACTTTGATTCTTTTAAATTTTCCCTTGTACTCGAATATCGTCATCAAATCCGCTACTGCTTGACAAGGGTGCTCGAGATTGTCTAACCCATTGATAACTGGAACATTCGAATTATTTGCTAAATCCACCATCATCTTATGGTCGAAAGCCCTATACATTATGCAATCTACATAACGAGACAAAACTTTAGCTGTATCACTTAAAATTTCGCCTCGGCCCATTTGTAATTCTTTTGGTGAAAGATATAATGCATGACCACCTAATTGCGCCATACCAGCCTCGAATGATACTCGTGTCCTCGTCGAGGACTTCTCGAAGATCATAGCCAAGGTCTTCCCTTTAAGGGGAAAAGTATCCTTTAATGCGCCTAGCTTCAATTTTTTTGAAAAATTAATCAAATCGAAGATTTCATCCTTAAGATCTAAAATTGAAATAATATCATACTTCATAAGATTCGCTGCATGTTTAGTCTTTTATTAACATTAATGTGCAACAACAGACAAAATGATATGACAATGAGATGGTTTTTGAACAAAAATATTGTTTAATTTTCTAGTTTTTGTATTAAATATTATATTAGTATTATTTATTATTCTATATTTTATATATAAAAAAAGTTATTAAATTAAAATGCGATTCATTTTACTTTGTGATAACCCGTAGAGAAAAAATTTGAGTAATTATTTGCATTCCCGCATACCCAGGTGAGGTATTGACTATAGAAATGAGATGGGATCTAAGTGTATTGGTTAAAGAGGTTAACGTCGATAAAATCAAGGAAGAGTTAAATGAAATGGTTCGTGCGGCGTTGGTCATCAAAGAAATATATTCTGGGCGTATAAAAGGATTTGATTCCAAAGGTATTCTTGAATTATTGAAAAGCCTTGATGCGTTCCTTATCGAATTCGACGGTGTTTCGAGCTATTGTTCTCTTAGATATGCTGCCGATTCTACCGACGCGACAGCAAAACAACTAAATGAAGCTTTACGGAATGCATATGTGAAAGTAGGACAAGCTTTGGCTTTTATTGAAATTGAATTAGGACAGCTTTTATTAGAAAGACCAGATTTGATATATAGCCTTGACTTACACGATTACAGACATTATCTAGAACGTATAAGATTAAGAGCCCCTTATCATCTTACTGAAGAGATAGAACAGCTTATAATTGTTAAAGATCGTAATGGTATTAATGCCTGGAGCCAGCTCCACAATGATTGGTTGGGCACCAAGTCTTTTCAAATAACCATAGATGGTATTGAGAAAGAACTCTCCTATGGGGAAGCTGTGGGTTTATTCACAAGTCCAAATCGAGAACTTAGAAAATTGGCCTACTCATGTATTCTAAGAACTTTAGCTAAAGATGAGGTGCTTTTTTCTTCTGCGTTGAGAGCGATATGCTCAGATTACATTATAATGTGTAATTATCGAAAATTTCCTCAACCAATCACCCCGAGTCTTCTAGCAAATGATATTGATATGGAAACCCTGGTTTCATTGTTAAAAGTGGTTGAAAATAAGACAGAACTCTATAGGCAATATTTAAGAATTAAAGCTAAGCTTCTAAACGTGGAAAAGTTGGGAATTTGGGATTTGATGGCTCCTTTGCCCAGCGATGGTGACGCCACCTATAAATGGATGGAAGCCAGAAAATTGATAACAAAGGCATTTAGCGATTTCGACCCAGATTTTGGTCGATGGATCGAAGAAATGTATGTGGCACGTCGCATTGATGGAGAGGTTCGAAGAGGAAAATCACCCGGAGCTTTTTGCCATACTTGGCTAACAGGGAAAGGGGCATTTATTTTACAGAGTTTTAATGGTCGTTTGACAGATGTATATACGCAGGCGCATGAGTTGGGTCATGCTATTCATGCATATCTTTATACCAGAGAGCAACCCCCTCTAAATTGCGAAATAGGTTCATGCATCGCAGAGTGTGGAAGTACATTCGGTGAATTACTACTAACGGAGAGGTTATTGGCCGAAGCAAAAAATGTAAGTGAAAAGAAAGCTGCATTAGTCACTGTACTAGACGAATTTGGACTTTCAGTATTTCAAGTTGCAGCAAGATACTGGTTTGAAGAAGGATTATACAAACTTTTACAGGATGAAAAGTTGCTCGATGGAGATACTCTGAAAAAAATGTGGTGTGATTGCCTTCGGAAAATTTTTGGCGATGATGTAGAGTTATTGCCTGAGACTTGTTATGACTGGATACGACCTCCGCATTATTATATTGCAAATTATCGATTTTACAATTTTCCTTACATATTTGCACAACTCTTCGTCTTTTCCCTTTACAGACTTTACAAAGAGCAGGGTAAAAATTTCGTCCCGAAATTGAAGGTGCTTTTGGCAGCGGGAGCTTCTCGTGCGCCTAAAGATTTAGCAAGAGACTTAGGATATGACATCTCTAGCATGGAATTCTGGGAGAAAGGAATGAGACAAGCTGAAGAATTCCTCGATTCGCTTAAAAAAACTTTATGAATTATTTAAATTACTATATTTATTTCAAAAACAATTTCCAAATTTAGGACAAGAAACATTTATTAATAAAGATGCTTTGAGCATTCCGAAACGGCCGGGATGGGGTAGTCTGGTTATCCTGTGGGACTGTGGATCCCTAGACCCGAGTTCAAATCTCGGTCCCGGCCCCTTTATTCTGGTTCCATCACATGAAAATCACGGAGAAAAATTGCTAAATTACGTTGAGTTAATACTTCTGGATCAATAGTCAATATCAATAGGCCGCCATGGATTACAACTTCATCTTCTATTGCAAACAACATTTTTAATACATTATCAAAGGTGTTATTTGCTATGAGGTATTCCACCCCTTCTAAGAGAACTATTGCTCCTGGGTGATTCTTAAATACTTGTGAAATTGAATGTTGCAATATACTTAAATTAGCTGGATCTAATCTTCCTTCTCCTGGTTGTTGTGCTAGCCAGATTATTGGAACACCTTCTAATTTGTATTTTTCTTTCAGAATGTCTGGATGAGTGCGGCTAATTATCGCCCCTGGTGAACCTTTTGCAAGCATGCTCACGAAAAATGCTAAAGCTTTTTCTCCCTTCTTCTCTAAGTAAACTTGGACCATGCCATATTCGTTCGTTGTACTCTTTGTTGCTTTTGAGGCATTTGAAATCGCTACATTGATGATAAAAAGACGATAACGAAGCACAGCATATGCCATCAAAAGAGCTGAAATTAGAAATCCGGGTGAAAGTATGGGAGGTATGTCAATCTTTAATTCTTCAAGTATTGCGTAAAGAAGTCCGTATATGACTGGAGAGCTAACGGCAAGAGCTACCACGGCTATTTGCGCTCTAACTTTTTTATCTGAGGCTGTGCGTGAAACTAAGGCTAGCATAACATTCGCCGAAAGTACCAAAAAAACTAAGCTAAAAGACCATGTAGCCAAAGCTGCAGAACGGGTTATCCCCCAACCATAGCTTGTTCGACTGACGTCTTCAGGTTCGAGGATAAAAGCCGCAATAGTTGCAACAACCCCGACCAAAGTAAAAAGCAACCACCAACTATCATGAAACCAACCGCTTGATTTTTCGTACGGCAGAAAAGTAGAAAGATAAAAAAAGGCTGCACCTGCCATTATTAATATAAAAAGTAAAAGCCGCGCCATTATTACGGCAATAAAATGATTCGGCGCATTCATAAAAGTAAAATCAACCACGCCGCCTATGAACATTAAAAGCATTGTGATAAAGAACACAAGAGGAGCTTTGTTCCTATTACCAGTACGGATGACGAATAGCCCTAACGCTAAGGATAGAAAAGCAATGAACAATGAAATTAATGACCAATATTGATTTCCTGCTAGCATCTAAAACTGTATTATTATATAATATTATTTCAAATCTGGGGAGGCAATAATCAAATCTTGATTACATTATTCAGTAGAATTCCACTAAAATTTATCTATCCAGATAATGATGAGATTAAAGGTGTTGGCAAATGACATGGAATGGCCCGCTGAACAAATTAGATGATTACAGATGGGAAATCCCACAAACATATAAGAGCTGTATGCGGACTTCGGCTATCATTTTTGCAAATGAAAAAATGATTCAACATATACGTGATGACAATGCCCCAGAACAGGCTGCAAATGTGGCCTGTTTACCTGGAATTGTGGGGAAATCTCTCGCTATGCCAGATATTCATTGGGGGTATGGTTTCCCAATTGGTGGAGTGGCAGCGATGGATGCCGAAGAAGGAGTAATTTCACCTGGTGGAATAGGTTTTGACATTAATTGCGGAGTAAGATTGGTACGCACAGAATTGATGTCCTCCGATGTAAAACCGAAGATAAAAGAGCTCATGGCAATACTATTCAAAAATATTCCAGCTGGAGTTGGTTCAGAAGGTGTAACAAGAGTTGCAGCAAACCAAATCGATCAAATTTTGCTTGAAGGAGCAGAGTGGGCTGTAAGAAATGGATATGGCTGGGAGAAAGATTTAGAAGCGACAGAAGAAGGGGGGAGGATGAAAAATGCTGACCCATCTAAAGTTAGTAAGAAGGCTAAAGAAAGGGGGATTCCTCAAGTGGGTTCTTTGGGATCAGGGAATCATTTTTTAGAAATAGATGAAGTCGAAACGATATTTGATCCTAAAGCGGCTAAAATTTTTGGAATAGAACAGAAAGGTCAGATTACAATAACTATTCATTGTGGTTCAAGGGGATGCGGTCATCAAATCGCCACGGATTATTTACAGATAATGGAACGACACATTCGAGAGGTGGGATTAAATTTACCTGACCGTCAGCTAGCTTGCGCTGGCGTTAAAACCAAGGCTGGGATAGATTATTTTGATGCTATGGCATGTGGAGCGAACTATGCATGGGCAAATAGGCAAATGATACTCCATTGGGCGAGACAGAGTTTTGAGCAAACTTTTAAGACAAACGCAGAAGACTTGGGAATGTTCCAGGTATACGACGTAGCCCACAATATCGCTAAAGTGGAAAATTATGAGATTGATGGCCGTAAGAAGAGAGTTTATGTTCATCGCAAAGGTGCTACGCGCTCTTTTCCAAAAGACCATCCCGATGTGCCGAATAAGTATAGATCCATTGGTCAACCAGTAATTATACCAGGAGATATGGGTGCTGGTTCTTACGTTCTTGTTGGTACGGAACAGGTAATGAAAGAAGCTTTTGGTTCCACATGCCATGGTGCGGGAAGATTAATGTCAAGAGCTTCGGCTACCCGTAAGTATAGCGTGAATGATATTCGTCAACAGCTTGAAAGCAAGGGTATATACATCAAAGCAAGTACTAAAGATGGAATATTAGAAGAAGCTCCTGGTGCTTATAAAGATATTGATGATGTAATTGCCGTTGTCAAAGGTGCCGGTCTTTCAAAACCAGTAGCGAGACTCAGACCTATAGGGGTAATGAAAGGTTGAATCGAATTCTTTAATTTTATTATTTTGCATATACCTGACGATTTTCATATTAATCAAATATTACCTTAGCTGCCACTTTTCCAACTTCTGATTTATAGCGGTCTGGACACGATACCATGATCGCCCAATCAAAAACACTTCTAGATTGAAGCGCTTTAGCAAGAGGACTATACTTCGAGAGAGGGCGCACCTTAAAATCATCTAAAATTGGAACTTCTGTTTTATCTATTCTAGGCTCTGAAATTAACAATTCTCGTGATGGTATATCAATGATTACTTCAGAAACGTGGACTCCTGACTTAAATGCGATTTCTTCCTCCTTTTCTTTTCTTTTTTTATAATCCGTTAAACCTAAAAGGTTGTCTAAATCTTCTTCACTCATGTCAGTCATAGAAAGTGAAAAGCACTTTTTATAAAGTTCTCTATATTTCAATTTAGTTATTAATCTCGCAGAAAAACCTCCTTGTGAAATTAACTTCTCACTTAAACTACTATCTGTTTCACGATGAATATTATGAAACAATGATGGGTCAGACATTTCCACTGCTTTGCAAAGCATCATTTCAGCTATCCGGACTGTCTTATGAAAATAAACCGAAGTGTACATTAAAGCCCTTGCAACTAATAATCCCTCAACTGCTACCATTCCATTTTTATGCACAACAATGTCTCCGTGATGAACGGTAATTGTCTGTAGAAGCCTGTCTAAGTCGATGACGCCGTGAGCGACACCAGTATAATGTGCATCTCTTAATAGATAGTCCATTTGATCTGCATCGATGGGTCCATGAATAATTTGATGTAGATAATTTGCCCGTCCAAAATGAGCCTGCCCATTTTCGACCTCCAATACACTTTGGCCTGGCGTCTCTGGACAAATTGGCAGAGCCACTAGTGAACACACTTTTTGAGGTGATATGCCTTCTTCTTCTAGAACCTCCTTTATGCTCGTGTGGCCGCTTAAATATCTAGATTCTTCACTATTCAGGCAACTTAATTCACCTAAGATTATCTTTTGCGACAAATCAACATGATTTAGACCTAGTCTATTAACCATTATCTCTTCTAAGGTATGCGAAAAAGGTGCGTGGCCTAAATCATGCAACAACGCTGCAGCAAGAACTTCTTTCCTCTCATCTTTTTTTATATTCAGCATATCAACCATTTTTGAAGCGATATAAAAGGTGCCAAGAGAATGCTCTAACCGAGTATGGTGAGCACCGGGGAAAACTAAATGAGCTAAACCCAATTGATTTATTCCGTGTAACCTTTGGAATTCAGGTGTAGCCAAGAGTTTTAAGAAAACACCTTCTACTTTTACACTGCCATGGACACTATCGTGGATTACTTTGAAAGAAGCCACTAGACTAAATATATTTTGCTATTTATAGAATGTTGCAGCTACTCAAAAAGATGAAATGTTGTTAAATTAAACAAGGATGGCTTAAGCAAAGCCACCCTTAATTTTATGTCGATCAATCTTAATTCCATTCGGAGAAACTACTATCAGATTATGACCTATAGCTGCAACATCTCCATTAGTATCCCTGGCTACTGCTTTAAGTTCATTGGTAATTCTCTTTAAGGTCAACTCATCGTTCGCAATAGCTGAATAGTCAATTATTACAATATTACCCGCATATGCTGGCTGAACTACTGGATTTATATCTTCATATCTATATATCTCTGCTATTTTTATCATTCCTTTGCCGCCCAACGGATTTTCCTCTTCAAAATTTAATTGGCCTAAATCTATATACTGATCCGCTTCCACGGCTTGAACATCTTCCTTGCTCCTGATAAAAGGCTTCTTTAACAACGCCATGCCATCCCTCTACAAATGGTATCCTTTGGCGAATATAAATACTTGAACCTAATGGCTGAGGCTTTCATTTAAGATCCTCATTAAGCTTCCATAATTTATCTCCAACGAATAATAGATTTTTTATAGCCTTTCCTGGTCTTCTTGTTTTCATTTCTAGACCTGAAATAAGCGCCTCTCCAACTGCTAGTGGCTTTTTATTTCGCTCGTCTCTTACCCATACCAAATCTCCGATCTGGATGGATTCGTCTGCGTCCAATATTCCTGGTCCCATTACATCTGCTCCATTAACAATGAATCGAACAGCGCCCATATCAACTGTCACGAAGGCTTTTGTTGCCTGATACTTGAGAAGACCACGAATAGAAAGGAAGGCTTTACCATGTCGTATAAATCCAAGTACCTGGCCATCCACAAAAATAAGTTCCATGCCAGGACTTTCGGCTATGTCTACTGTATCATTAGTATTAAATACTTTGCAACCTAAACGATTGGATATTTCGTTTGCTAAGTTGGAAATCTCTTTTTCACGTAATCTTTTTCTTTTTCTGATTTTTAAATCTGTCAAACCAATTTACCTCGGATACGATAAGAATTATTTTTTCTTCTTCCCGAATAATCGACTTAATCCTTTTTTTGGTTCTTTATCTTTATAAGCATCTTCTTTTTCTTGCTCTTCAAGAGTTCTTCCCTCATCTAATTTACTCTCACCTGATTTGGAAGCGAAAGAAAGAGTTGTCGACTTTTCATATTCTTTCATATCATAACTTTTAACATCTATTTTAAGTTCCGTATCTGCTTCAGCTTTTGATGTGACCATATCTGATTTTGTTAATTTATTAGATTTATTATTCGCAATTTCATAAGCGACTCTTTCCAGATCATCGATGCTCGCCATACCCAAATCCGAACCACAATTTGGACATTTCTTTGAATTGTAAGGGGCTCTACAATCGCAAACAGGACATTCTACTTCGGAATTCATCTGCATTCGGAATAGTTCTTATGCTTTTTAAAAATATAATTATTATTGACTCTTTTTCGAAATTAAAAATAAACTAATCTTTATATATAATAATTATTTAAAATATTATAAAAACATACTATTTA
>JAVYMA010000024.1 GCA_038740345.1 Methanomassiliicoccales archaeon | reverse complement strand
TCAATCTACAAGTCTTGATTACGATGGGGGTAAAGAGAAGAACTACGGTGTCGTTAAGAATGAGAGCAGAAAGGACCGCAGTGGCGATCATAATCAAGGCTAAAAATCTAAATTGATCCCTTGACCGGGAGATTATCCATAGCGAGACCCAGGTGAAAAAGCCGCAAACTTCTAGGCAAGCAACAAGTATCATCATTCCAAGCAGTAGGGCAAGGGTGTTCAGGTCGATAGCCCTCAACGCCTCCTCCGGTCCTACAACGCCAAAAAGAATCATCAGGCCAGCACCGAACATGGCCACCATGGGCCTTTCTATGTTGAACCACCCGAACCTGCGTATAGAGATGAGAATGTAGGTTAGCAAGAAGATGAGCAACGCCCAGACCATCTCTATAGACATGCCCGTTGGCATGGTTCGGGTTGGATATTAGGATTGCCGTCGATAAGAATAAATGTACAGAGGGGTCGAAAGTTTAGCAAGAAAATCAACAAATACTATAGGCTCCGTTCAAAAATTGGCGAAGGGGTAAAGATGCACTCGTGGACCCATCGTTTAATTAAGGGCGACCATGTGCTTCATATGTATGAGAACGTCCCCGAGCAGGAGCAGGCAGTGCTTGAACTTTTCAATTGGGCTTCCGAGAATGCAAAGATGTTCTACTTCACCTCTAAAAAAGAAAGCGAATACGGCATCACCTCTTTTTCAAGAGATGGGAATTTGTCTGCGAGATTGGTCAGGGCGATAAAAGAGGGTAGGTTGCAAATCCTCGATTCTGAGAAATCTTATCTAACCAATGGCGTCTTTGATCCAAAGATCACGCTACAAAATGTAATCACGGCGGCCGAATCAGCTAGAGAAGATGGTTATAGCTCAATGGTTGCAGTGGGAGACCCCCTTTGGCTGGCAGGTCGTAGGGGAGACATCCCTCGATTCGTTAGTTACGAAGCAGGATTGAATCTTTTAAGGCTACCCATAGAAACTACCTTCATATGTCAATATGACAAGAGGGTATTTGCCAAAGAGGATTTGGAAAGGTTGAGATGGGTGCATGACAAAGTCCTTTCCAATCAAGTGTTAGAGCGCAATTGTTGGTTTCTTTCAAATAAAAAGAAGATTTATGGCATTCGAGCCTAGGGTGGAGCCTTATTCTTGATGCCAGGAAAACGAACTATCGGTTCAAGCACCAACATGAGCTCTAGGCCTTTCAATCTCATTGGCCTAATATTTCGGTCTAAGAAATTTAAAAGTTCCTTGCCATCTCTGGCCTTTATCCTCAGAAGCAATCTTTTCTCTCCAGTAAGGCAAATTATCTCCCTCACGTTTTCAAAGGATAGCAAGGTAGCTACTACCTCTCCCGATTCTTGCTTGTCCAAGTCCGCTGCTAATAGAGCATCGATAGAGATACCCATCCTACTCTCATCTATTATTGCAGAATAGCCCAGTATGATGCCCTGGTTCTCCATCATCTTGATCCTATCTCGGATCGTAGATACCGAGCGCTCTAAGCGCTCAGACATCTCCTCGTAAGTTAGCTTCGCATCCTTCATCATCAAGTTTAGTATATCTAGGTCAAGCCTTTCCATCTACATCCATGAAGCCCTTCCAGGCCTTATGAATCATTCGAAAGCTTTCTTGCTCTCCGCAGAAAATCATGTAATATCTCAAGATGATCGAACGCCAAGGAATCTATCTTCTCTATAGGTATCACCACAACATCTTGGGCATCATCACCAGCTTTCAAGCTCCCGGAAATACTGCGCAATTCGAATGCCAGGGTAATGAAGTGGCCTCGGGGGTCCCTTCCTGGCCGTGAGTAGGCACCTATGAGCCTGATAGGTTCGACTTCCAAGCCCGTCTCTTCCCTGATTTCACGCTTCACCGCTTCCTCTACCGTCTCCCCATATTCCACTATGCCTCCTGGAAGGGCAAGCCATCCTTTGAAAGGCTCTTTGCCACGCCGCACTAGGACCAACCCTTCCTTTAAGAGCAAAATCCCATCCACGGTTAATATCGGATTGCGAAACCTTCGCTGCAGGTGCTCTCTTGCCCAGGCCAGATGCCCGTGGTAATCCATTAGCAGACGCAATCCACATGATGAAAGGACTAGCTCCTTTCCCTCAGAGCACAATATCGACCCCTGGCCATTAGCTTCTTGGATGGAAGCGATGGTATTCAAGGCCTCGCTTTCCTCGAGTCCCAAAGCTGAAATGGCCTTTCTAAACGAACCGTGAGATTTAATAGCCTCTAGGAGCCTGGCTCTAGGCGCATTTAAAATTAGCTTGCCGTTCTTGGAAAGTTCGATGTCCAAGCTGATTTCGTAATTCATTCCTAAGTTCGCATTCGAGGGCAGGGCTTTATACTTGCGCCTCTTCTACAAGGGTGTGGCGAACCGGAAAAAGATCATTCCGACCATCCTTACCAAGCAGGAATTGCTGGATAAGGCCTTTGGTCGTTCGGTGAAGATTTCAAAGAAGGGAGAAGGCGGTCTGGACAGCAAGAGGCGTACAGCCATGGCACGCATTTCTGCCGCAGGAGACATACTCCATGGAACCCTTATCAAATACGTAAAGGCCTTTCCCAGCATGGAAAGGCGCGAGGATTTCCATATGGAGCTGATTGACATACTGGTCGGTCTTGACGCTCTGAAGAAATCGCTTAGCGCGCTTTCCTGGGCTGCGGATCGATGCAGGTATTTGAGCCGGGAATATGCGAGACGTGCGAAGTCATGCAGTACGGTGGAGGAACTGCAACGAGTGCGCAAGGAATACTTCGGCCGTACTGCCTCCGTAATCGATCAGATATCGAGTGACCTCGAATTTGTGGCCAAGTCCAGAGAAGCTCTCAAGACGATACCTGCATTGGAAATGGAATTACCCACCGTGGTGGTGGCCGGGCACCCCAATGTGGGAAAGAGTCAATTGGTGGAAAGAATCTCTTCGGCAAAACCTAAGATCGCCCCTTATCCCTTCACCACTCAAGGCATATCTGTAGGCCATTTCTTTCATAAATATCGCAAGATCCAGGTAATCGACACTCCAGGTCTTTTAGACCGGGAATTCGAGACACGTAACGCCATCGAAAAGCAGGCGGTCCTAGCCTTGAAATACTTGGCAGATGTGATAGTCTTCCTCATCGATCCATCCGAGACATCAGGATACAGTTTAAAGGAACAGCTCTCCCTACTTGAATCGGTGAAAAGGGCATTCCCCGACATCACATTAATAGAAGTCGAGAACAAATCAGACCTTGTGCGATCAGATTCGCAGAGACTTAAGATCAGCGCTTTGCGTAATGAGGGCGTGGACACTCTAATGAAAATAATCATCGATAAATTGCAGGATTGTAGCAAATGGAACCAAGAGGATCGATTACTTCCTCTTAGATGAACGTCTTGGCAGGAGAAAAAGGAAATGGCCAGATTGGTTTGCAGTGAGCGCATGAAATCCTATTTCGACCTCCTGGCGAGAGAAGCGGATCGATGCTATGCCGTAGCTAGGAAGGCTAGGGCGAGGGGGATGGATCCTGAGACCTTCGTGGAGATACCTCAAGCTGAAGACCTTGCCTCTCGCGTGGAAAAGCTGTTATCTTCCTGGAATGTAGCGGGCGTGGCAGAGCGCATACGCGAACTTAGCATCGACCATGATCGTGAAGAGGTCTCCCTTCATCTCGCGAAGGAGATAGCCACGCGCCCGGCAAGGTCTAAAGAGGAGGCCATAGACAGGGCTATCAGGGTAGGGCTTGCTGTTCTGACCGAAGGCATTCTGGTGGCGCCGCTGGAGGGCATCGCCGGTGTCAAGATAGGGAGAAACGGAGACGGTACATCCTACTTGGCCATATCCTTCGCCGGGCCAATCCGCTCCGCAGGAGGAACGGGGCAGGCCATGGCAGTGCTTATCGGCGATGTGGTGCGTAGAGAGCTTGGTATTGGTAGATATGTGCCAACTCACGGTGAGGTAGAACGCTTCAAGGAGGAGATACCATTATATAAACAGGCACAGCACCTCCAATACACGCCTACCAACCAGGAAATTGAGCTCATAGTGAAGAATTGCCCAGTCTGCATCGATGGCGAGGCGACCGAGGACGTGGAGATTTCTGGCTATCGTGATTTGCCGCGCATCGAGACCAACAGGGTCCGGGGAGGAGCTTGCCTAGTGATAGCAGAAGGTTTATGCCAGAAAGCGCCCAAGCTGGAGAAGCATGTCCGTAGGCTGAATATAGATGGCTGGGAATTCATCTCAGATTATCTTTCGCTCAAGAAGAAAGAGGCTTCGGAAGAGAAAGCCAAAGTAAAGCCTGATTCTAAATACCTTAAAGATTTGATAGCTGGAAGGCCAGTGCTCGGACACCCTTCAAAGGTGGGGGGACTAAGACTGCGCTACGGGAGAAGTAGGACTACTGGCCTGGCGGCAATAGCCTTGAACCCGGCTACGATGTATGCGGTGGATGAGTTCCTAGCCATCGGCACGCAGATCAAGATCGAAAGGCCAGGCAAGGCTGGAGCAGTCACCCCCTGTGATCAGTTGGAAGGCCCTATCGTTCTCCTTAACAATGGTGATTTGATCCAGACCAACACCGTCGAAGATTTCCAAACTGTGAAATCCAGGGTTAAGGAAATAGTGGATTTGGGAGAGGTGCTCATTCCTTATGGGGAGTTCATGGAGAACAACCACGTTCTTGTGCCGGCTGGCTATACCATAGAATGGTACAAGGTCGAACTTCGCAGGGCTGCGGGTGAGCTGCCAGAAGGCTGGGCTGACCCGCCGGATTTCCAATCAGCTCTAGATATTTCCCTCAGGTATAACGTTCCTCTTCATCCCAAATATAACCTTTTCTGGGGCGATGTTACCATTAAGGAATTAAACGCGCTTCGTTCCCATATTCTGCAAAAAGGTCGTTTGGAAAATGGTCTCTTAGTCATAACTGATTTCTACGGCATCAAGCGCATTTTGGAAACCCTGGGCGCCCTGCATAGGGTGAAGGGCGATGAGCTATACCTTGATCGCTACGCCCTTCCTTTGTTATCGGGCCTCGGCATTTCTTGGCGGGGAAGGCTATCACCTGAGCGTGAATTGGTAGGTGATGATACCATTGAAGCGGTTTCAAGGGCCATGGGAGTGAAGGTCAGGCCCAGAGCTGTAACTCGCATCGGCGCGCGAATGGCTCGTCCTGAGAAGGCCAAGGAGCGTCGCATGAAGCCACCCCCCCACGTCCTCTTTCCGTTGGGCCTCAGCGGAGGTTCGCAGAGGTTGGTCAGTGAGGCTATGAACGGGAAGGAAGTGGAAACTGACGTGGGAGTTCGATCATGCCCGGTATGCAATAGGACCACCTTCATGTGTAAATGCGAGTGTGGATCCCATACCCTGCCTATCGACTCACCCAACAAACAGGTGATTGACATTGGGGCGGTTCTTCAGGCAGCGATGCGCAACCTAGGGGAGACATGCGTCCCGGAGATAAAAGGGGTCCAAGGGATGATGTCCAAGAGTAAGACGCCAGAGCCGATGGAGAAAGGCATCCTACGCGCCAAGTATGATATCTTCGTATTCAAGGACGGAACGGTGCGTTTCGACATGACTGATGTGCCGGTCACACATTTCCGGCCTAAGGAGATAGGACTAAGTGTAGAACGTGCACGTCAGTTGGGTTATCTGGTGGATACGGAGGGTAAGGAACTCATCTCAGATGAACAGCTCTGTGAGCTGAAGGTACAGGATTACATCCCGTCCCGCTCCTGCGGCGATTACTTGGTAAGGGTAGCAAAATTCATAGACGATCTGCTGGAGCGCTTCTATGGTCTTCCAGCCTTTTACAAGGCGGAGAAAAGAGAGGACCTGATCGGCCACCTGGCAATAGGGCTAGCCCCCCACACATCTGGAGGAGTGCTGTGTCGCATCATTGGCTATACGGATACGAATGTGGGCTATGGGCACCCTTTCTTTCATGCGGCCAAGCGCCGCAACGCCGATGGCGACGAGGACTCAGCTATACTATTGCTGGACGGCCTCATCAATTTCTCCCGTTCCTTCCTCCCCAAGACTAGGGGAGGTTTAATGGACGCTCCCCTCGTGCTTACCACCCGGTTGGATCCGAATGAGGTGGATAAGGAAGCTCATAACATCGATGTGATGCGCGAATATCCCTTGGAATTCTATCAAGCCACATTGGAATACAAGCATCCTAAAGAGGTGCAAGACCTCATGGATATGGTCGCTAAGCGGTTAGGCTCGGTACTTCAATATGAGGGGTTCGGCTTCACTCATGACACCAAGGATATAAGCGAGGGGCCAAAGGAATCTGCTTATAAGCTCTTTGAAACCATGGAGGAGAAGCTAGAGGCCCAGCTAGTACTGGCCAAAAAGATACGCGCCGTCGATGAGGTCGATGTAGTCTATCGCGTGGTGACAAAGCATCTTTTGCCAGACATGATTGGGAACCTGAAATCGTTCAGTGGCCAGAAGCTACGGTGCACTAAGTGCAACACCTCATATCGCCGCATCCCCCTATCGGGAAAATGCCATTGCGGGAACAGTCTTACCCTCACCGTGCATCAATCTTCAGTGAAGAAATATCTCGAGATCACCAAGGACATAAGCTCTCGCTTTGCCATCTCCCCTTATACAAGGCAGCGGATTGAGCTCATAGAGAGATCCATCAACTCGCTCTTCGAGAACGACAAGGTCAAAAAATGCAAGCTTTCCGATTTCATGTGACCCCGTTCGCATGGAATTTGAAGCTTGGGCAAAGAGGAATAAGTAAATTATCCGGGCTCTTTTGATCCACTTTATATCAGTTTTTAAGGGAAACAGTGTTCGGCGAATCGGAAGCAAAAAAAAAATCATCGGGAGTGCAGGAACGATGCGGCAATAGAGATTTATGCTGAGAATGCGACCACTACATCGATGTGATCGGAGATCGCTGGTATGGAAGTGTTGTCCCACGATGTTCTGGTCATCGGAGCAGGTCTTGCAGGTCAAGCGGCGGCGTTGGCCTCCTCTCCTCATGCCGACACAGCACTAGTCTCCAAAACCCATCCACTGCGGAGCCATTCCATAGCTGCTCAAGGTGGCATCAATGCACCTTTGGGCAACGTTTGCGAAGATGATTGGAGCAAGCATGCCCTTGATACGGTGAAGGGAGCCGACTATCTTGCGGATCAGGATTCGGTGGAAATCCTGTGTCGCAGCATCGCTCCTTTAATAGCTGAGCTGGATTCTAAAGGTGCCCTTTTCGACCGCATGGAAGATGGCAGGCTGGCACAGAGACCATTCGGGGGTCGCTCCTTCCCTCGCACTTGCTACGCCGGAGATTCCACTGGTCACGAGGTCCTATCCACCGTGTTCTCCCAACTCCTCAAGGACAATGTCAGAGTCTACGATGAATGGTTAGTGACCTCACTGGTGGTCTCAAGCGGCGAGTGCGTAGGCGCCCTCGCTTTGGAACTAAAAGAGGGCCGCCTGCATATGATAAAGGCAAAAGCGGTGATACTAGCCACGGGAGGGGCCGGAAGGATTTACCAAAGGACCACCAACTCATACAGTTGCACAGGAGACGGAATTTCCTTGGCCTATAGGGCAGGCGCCTCGATTTGTGACATGGAGTTCGTTCAGTTCCATCCCACTACGCTGCTAGGCACGAACATCCTGGTATCTGAAGCAGCCCGAGGAGAGGGGGGAATCCTCTTAAACTCCGAGGGAGAAAGGTTCATGAGGCGATATGCGCCAAAGATGATTGACCTTGCCCCCAGGGACATCGTCACTCGAGCCATACAGACCGAGGTCCAGGAGGGTAGGGGAGCAGGTCCGAACAAAGACCATGTTTGGCTGGACCTTCGCCAGCTCGGTCAGGATTTGTTGCTTCAGAAGCTTCCTCAAATATACCAATTGGCCCAGGATTTTTTAGAAATGGACGCCAGCGAATCCATGCTGCCTGTCCAGCCGGCGCAGCATTTCACCATGGGAGGCATCCGTACGAATAACGAGGGTATGACGACAGTCCCACGTTTGCTGGCCTGCGGGGAGTGCGCTTGCGTCTCAGTTCATGGAGCGAATCGTTTAGGAGGCAACTCATTAGCGGAATCGCTAGTCTTCGGGCGGAGAGCGGGTGAGCAAGCTTCCAACATAGCGCGCAATAGCAGTATGCCAAGCATGGAGAGAAAAGCATTCATCAGGGAAGAGGAGAAGATCTGGAGTCTATTCTATGAAGGAGGGCAGAGAGCTCCCGCCCTGAGGAAGAAGCTTCAGAATGTGATGTGGGAAAAGGTAGGCATTTTCCGCCGTGAGGAGAGCTTGATGAGCGCCTTGCAGGAGGTCGAGGGACTGCGAGAGATGTATAGTTCCGTCTCAATCATGGACCAAAGTCGGACATTCAACACGGATCTCCTGCAGGCGGTGGAGCTAGGCTTCATGTTGGATGCCGCGTTACTGACCGTGGTCAGCGCTTTGCATCGTCAGGAGAGCAGGGGGAGTCATTTCCGTACAGATTTTCCAGAAAGAGACGATATGCATTGGCTGAAGCATACCATTCTGCGTCATAAGGAGGGCAAGGTCGAAATATGTTATGAGCCAGTCCGCATAACCTTATTCCCACCAGAAAGGAGGGCTTATTGATGGCAGCGGTGGAGTCTTCCAGTCACGAAAGAAGTAAATGGGTGAGGCTGTCAGTCTTTCGCTTCGATCCCGCACAAGACGAGCAATCTCGCTATCAAGAATTCCGTGTTCCGTTGACTCATGGCATGACGCTGTTGGAGGCCCTGAATTATATAAAAGATGAGCTGGATCCAACATTATCATTCAGGCAAGGGTGTCGTTCGGCAATCTGTGGGTCGTGCGCGGTCAGGGTCAACAAGAGAAGCTGCTTAGCCTGCAGAACGCGCATCACAGACAAGCTGGCTGAAGAGCTCATAGTGATAGATCCATTGAGTCATCTGCCGGTCGTACGTGACCTCGTAGTGGATATGACGCCATTTTATGACCGATTGCGCCAGGTGCAACCATATCTCATAGGCAATGCTGTAGTAGAAAGGACAACTTTGATAGATCCTGCGGAATTAGCGGAGTCCAGGACCATGCGTGGATGCATAGCATGCGGAGCTTGCTATTCTGACTGCAACGTGTTGGATGTTGAGAGTACGTTCCTCGGTCCCGCCGCTATCGTAAGCGCTCTACGTTATGCCAAAGATCCTAGGGATAGGAATTCTGGCAGGGCGGCTAATGCATTGGAGCTTGGCCTATATAAATGCCCAGTGGATCAAGAATGCGAGTTCGCTTGTCCTAAGGAAATTCAAATAAGAAGGGGGGCCATCGAGAAGCTCAGGGAGATGGCTGTGAGCCAGGGTCTAGGACCTATGGCAGAGCACAAACGCCTCATCAATTCCGTGATAACCACTGGAGGCGTGGTGTGCATAACCTCGAAGCCGGCCACAGAGATGTTTCCAGAGTATATCAAGGAGTTCGAAGGAGACGCCCAGGCAGAGGTGGTGCTCTTTTTCGGCTGCATCATCAACCGCAGGAAGCAGAATGTGGCTCGGGCTATAATCAACATATTACAGGCTAACAGAGTCGCAGTACACATTCCCCGCAGGGCATTATGCTGCGGCTCCCCTTTCATGAGGATAGGCCAGAGGTCGAGCATCAAACCCTTCGTGGAGAATAATTTCAATATCTTTAATTCCTATGCAGACCAAGGCGTAACGGACATTTTAACCAGTTGTTCTGGATGCAACTCTACCTTCCGTCACGATTTCCCCTCTTTAGCTAAGACGTTCGATATACCCCTGCGTTTCAACATTTTCGATGTCGGTGAGTATTTAATGAATAGGATTCAATTCTACACCAGACATCTTAAAAGCGTTAACATCAAAGGAATGTATCATTATCCATGCCATATAAAGGCCAGCGGTCTTGCGGAGGAAATCTACATCAATCTATTGAATCGCATACCAGGTGTGGAACTGGTGAAGGTGCCCCGCTCAGGTTATTGCTGTGGCGGAGGAGGGGGGGTAAGAGCAGCCTTTCCTTCCTTGGCTGACAAGCTGGCCCTGCGCAGGATCGAGATAGCTCGGGAGGCTGGAGTGGATACCTTGATAACTAATTGTCCCTTCTGTGTGATGTCATTCGAGCGTGTCTTGGATCAAAAAAAGAGAGCAGGAGAACGAATCCAATTCAGGATAATCGATTTCTATGAGATGCTCAGCGAGGCCTATGGCATGCCTTCGACATGCGAAATAGATTGACCTTTGATCCTTTTTGCCCTCAGAGAATTCACATGTTATTGGGGTAGCAAACTCTCTCAGGCGCTCTCAAGGGCCGAGACCAGCTCTCTGAACTCATCGAACTTCTTTTCTAATATCTCGAGGGCTATTTGAAGGGTCTGGGCTGCGCTGAGGGAGCCATCCGTTTCGAAGCTGAAGACGAATTTGGTCTCGTCCCCCTCTACACTGATGGCTTTGGATTTGCACGCCTTGATGCAGGAATAGCATAGCATGCAAGCCCCCTCATTGACCACTTTAACTGCATCACCTTCCTTAGCGAAAACTCGTCTGGGACACGCAGAGACGCAAGTAGCTCCACGGTCGCATTTCTTCTCATCGATCTTCACCTTAGGAGCATATTTGTATGCCACTCCCGAAGTAACCTGCCATTTAGCATGCATCTTACCCGTACCCAGCTCTGCAAAGGCATAGGCTAAAATGGCTTGGCGCGGCCCCAACCTCACGATGGGGATCAACTCATCCTTGACCTTCAGATTCGGATCTCCCAGAGGCTCAAGATCTCCTGAGTAGACATCGCACGGCCCTTTCTTGTCCAGCTTATACATTATTGTGCACTGTGGGCACCCTTCACCGCCACAGGAGCAATCTTTCTTGAATACATTCAACTTCGGATCCGTGGGGATGGGAACAAGGCCCAAGCGATGGGCGATAATCTCATCGAACAGTGGGGACACAGACTCATACTCCTCGTTCTCATCGTCCGTCCCTCCTTGGATCTGGCCTAAGTGAAACTCCACTGTCTCTATGGCCATCTTGGGGATCTCGGCGATTAGCACACGTCTCAGAGAGTTAGCTATCTCCGGCGTGGCGTTGGAGAGAATGAATTTCGCTTTGGTGTCCGTGAGCTCTAATATCTTGATGTCCATTTACGCAGCCTCTACACTCTTCTGCCTCGGCGACCACCCTTTTTCTTCGTGCCGTCATGGGGCACAGGTGTGACATCTTCTATCCTGCCTATTTTCAAGCCCGCTCGGGCAAGAGCACGTATCGCTGCCTGAGCTCCAGGGCCAGGAGAGGTTGATTTATTGCCACCAGGAGCACGAACTTTGACATGTATACCCTCTATACCCTTTTCTTTGGCTATCTCTGCCACCTTCTCTGCCGCTCGCATGGCCGCATAGGGAGAGGATTCATCCTTCGCTTGTTTTACTACCATGCCGCCTGTGGCCTTGGTTATCGTCTCTGCACCAGTGATATCAGTGAGGGTTATGATGATGTTGTTATAACTGGCGAATACGTGAGCTATTCCCCATTTCCCCATGCTCATTCCTCCCTTGGCTCATCGGGGAGATCCTTGGAATCGATGATATCCACGACCTCCTTGACCTTCTCTACCACTTTCTCGGCCCTTCTTGGGAACTTTGCCCCGCGTCCAGCTCCTTTCTTCTCCTCTTCCCTGGCTCGTCTAGCCTCCTTAGCCAGGCGGCGGGCGCGAGCCTCCATGACCTTTGGAGCTTCCACTCTGAAAGGATGCATCTCGTTGTTGAAGGGGCTAGAGCCTAGATAGGTTATCTTCTCTTCTTCACCCCTAGCTAATAGATATCCAGGAATGGTGACTTTGCGGCCATCCACCGCGATATGTCCATGGAAGATCATCTGGCGGGCTTGCCTGGGTGAAGTTGCCAATCCCTTCCTATAGACCATCGTTTGCAACCTCCTGTTGAGCAAGGCCTCGGTCTTCAGGCCCAAAACATCGTCCAAGGTCGCCCCTTCAGGGGGAAGCAAACCCAAGGCAGCACAAGCCTTGAGTAGATTCTGAGTTTCCACTTTGGCCTGCTCCTCACCCGTGCGCAATCTTGCTTGAAGGTCACGAGATTGCTTTCGGAAGTTCCTGAGGATGGATTTAGCTTTCCAAAGCTCACGTTTATTCTTGAGCCCGAACTCCTTCACCAGGTCGTGCTCCTCTTTTATCCTCTCCCCTTGCCAGGGATGAGATGGGGTATCGTAAGTCCGTCGAGGGAATTTAGGGTCTCCCATGTGAACACCTACTTCTTAGCTGCTGATGGAGCTGCAGCCTTGGCCGCCGCGGGCTTCGCTGCTGGTTTGGCTGCAGGCTTCTCTTCTTTCTTTTCTGCAGCTGCTCCAGAAGATGGGGCTGCACCCGGCTGCTGCCTTTGTCTCATGACTCCTAGCGTCAGACCTGTCCTGCCATTCGATCGAGTGCGCTGGCCTCTAACCTTCTGACCGCTTTCATGCCGCACTCCCTTATAGCATCGAATCATCTTCATCATGTTGATGTCGTCCTTAATCCTGACATCAAGATCAACGCCCACAAGATGCACGTCTTCCCCGGTCTCAAAGTCCATCTGCCGATTCACAGCCCAACTTGGCACATATTCTCCAAAGGAAAGGATCAGCTTCTCCAATTGCTCGACCTTCGCATCATCCAATTCTCCAATCTTCATCGTTCTCTCGACACCAGCACGATTCACGATGATATCAGCGACGCGTGGCCCGACCCCCTTTACGCTTTGAAGACCGATAATAATGGGCTTATTGCCATCCACGTCCGTGTTTACCAATCGAACGATGTATTTGAAATTCTCATCCTTCTTGGACTCGACCTTCTTGGGCTCGGCACGAGGGGCAGCACTTTTCTTAGCTTTATCCTCCTTCTGCTCCTTATTTTCACCCTTGTGCTCCACACCTTTCTTGGACTCCTTCTTCTCCTCTTTAGGGTGGTCGCCCTTCTTGGTTTCGTCCTTCCTTGTCGCGCCTTCCTCGGCCAAGATAGTTCCTCCAATTATGGATAGATAGTCAGTGCTCTCGCAGAGCAGAGTCCCTAAAAACGAGTCCTTATTTAAGCATTTCCCTTTATCAAATCTGCTGGCCTTACTTATCTGGCTATAGCCAAGGCTCAATAGGCCTCGCCCTATCCTCGCGATAAGGGTCCACGGCTAGTGTTTTACGCCTAAGGCTTTCTGTACCATTTCGGGAGCCTTTTTAAGCGCGTCAGCGAGTTTGGCAGGGTCTCCACCGCCTCCTTGGGCGAATTCTGGCTTCCCCCCGCCTCCTCCTCCGATCAGCATCATTATTTCTTTTAGTATATTGCGGCAGTCCAAGCTCAAGTTTGCTGAACGTGAAACTAATACTTTAGCGTTCTTATCCGCCACGCCTATGATAGCCAGGATGCCTGAGCGTGAGGTGAGCGCTTTAGAAAGCATCTCCGCGTCCTCACCTTCATGCAATGTATGCACCACCACCTTACAATCGCCTAAGTCTTCGGCCTTCTCCAACAGTGCTTGAGCCACCGCTTCATTATGTTGGGCCATTATATGCTCTACTTTTTTAGCCGTCTCTTTCAGCTCGCCTTGCAACCTTTGCGCCACCTCAATCAATTTATCCGCGGGAGAATTCAGCAATTCTGAAAGAGTCTCCACTACGTTCTTATCCCTTTGCATCTCCTCCACTGCCGCCATGCCTGAGGAGTATTCAATGCGGACAATGCCGTCCTGAATTCTTTTGGTGCGACGGATGCGTATCGGGCCTACGAAAGAGGTGGTTTTGGCATGAAGACCCCCACAAGCCTCGGCGTCTAAGCCTTCTATCTCGACCACGCGGATGATCTTTCCAGGAACTGCACCGCCTTGATAAAGGCGGTATCCATGTTTAGCCTCGGCCTCATCCCTCGGCATGAATTGAATGTGGACCTTGAGATCTTCAAGAATGACCCTATTAACTTCTTTTTCCAGGGCATCCCGCTGCTCCACGCTTAAATTCTCATAATGAGTGATATCGAGACGCCCTTCAGTCTCTGATTTATGAGCACCAGCCTGCCATACATGATTTCCCAGCATCTTTCTCGCGCAACCATTTATGATATGTGCAGATGTATGATGACGCATCAAGCGGTGCCTTCTCTCCCTGTCGACCTTGCCTAGCATGACATGACCGGGGGAAGGAAGAGGGCCATCGATGAAATGCAGGATCGAAGAGTTCACCTTGATCACCTTCTTCACCCTATAGCCGTCAAGCGTCCCTAAATCCCATTCCTGACCTCCTCCCTCAGGGTAGAAAGCTGTCTGGTCTAAAAGGATCCCTCCTTTTATCACGTCCAGCACCTTCCCATGGAATTCCAGCAAATCCACATCCTCATAATACAATGGTCGCGTGGACGGTAGGCCTTCAGGGTATTCTTCCTTCACTTCTTCCTCTGTTTCTGGCCTTTCATGCCTAGCTGCGACTTGCTTATAAAAATCATCAGGAATGTCGACAGGAACGGAGGCAAATTCCTTAACCAGTTCGGGATTAAGCCCATGAGAATCATAAAGTTCGATTAGCTTCTCAGTAGTGATTCGTTCCCCCTTCTTAATCCCCTTCGAAAACCTGTCCACCAGCAGCTTACCGCGAGCAAGAGTCTCATAATATCGGTCCTCTTCTACCTGGACTATCTTCAAAATATCATCGCGATTCTCGGAAAGCTCAGGTATGACTGGTTGGAAGTAATCCACCTGCATGGCCACTATATCAGCCAAGTGGACATCTATTCCGAGGGATCGTATGCAGCGCAAGGCTCGGCGCACCAACATGCGCGCAAAATATCCTTCTCGCACATTGGACGGCACCACGCCATCGTTCAGAAGGATGGCTAGAGCACGAGAGTGATCGCATATGACGTAGATATCCTCTAAGGGCGATACTAGGCTCATCAGCTCATTGAAGGAGACGCCCAGGCGCTCTGCGGTTTGTTCACGTATGCGGCGAACGTCAGCAGCGGTTTTGGCATTGGTCATTCCAGCTACTTTAGAATATTCTTCTAAAACCCTTCTATTCATTTGCACCTTTGCCATCTTCTTAAGGCGCTCCACTACAGGCCCAAAGACAGCCTCGTATGCGGACGGAGTGCCTTGTGAAACCCAAGTCATTCTTTCTAATCCGTAGCCGGTATCTACTACTGTCATGCTCATCGGCTGCATGCCCTCTGGCGCCGTTTTATACATCATAAATACTAGTGTTGCCACTTCCACACCGTCGATGATCACCTCAACGCAGGGGCCAGCATTCCCACCCCCCTCCCACCACTCCTCTATGTAACGTATTCGCTTGGGATCCACTCCCAGTCGTTGTGTGAAGAATTTATGGCAAAGCGATACCGTACCATCTTTGAAGTAGATCTCTTTGCCTTTTTTATTGAATACGTGGTGGGCAGCCATCTCGAAAAAGGTGAAATGCCTACCCGTCTTCCCCACATTATCGATATCGTTGAATCGCACGCAAGTCTGGGAAATAGTGAGAGGGTTTCCCGGAGGTTCAATTACTTCATTCAGCACCCAGGGCTGAAAATCGTAGATGGATGCCTGGGTGAAAAAGACATCATCTCGCCACCTGGCCACTATAGGATAGCGTTTGACCCGCTTATGTCCCTCAGACTCGAAAAAGGAGAGATACTCCTCTCTCATGTCATGTAAATTTAGAGCCTTCTTGCAAGGCGAGTTCCCAATAAAAGTGTATTCCTCACAAGGAGGTTCTCCGCAGGTCTCCCATGGCCCCAGGGTCCAAAAGTGCCTCCCGCAGCGCTGGCACTTTCTCCGCTGGAAGTCATTCTCCAAGAAGAACCTGAGCTCGAACTCCTTGGGGTCCGGTCCGTTCATAGGGGCGCAAATGAAAGCATCCTTATTTTAACCTTTCCTGATGGAGAAATATCTGGATGAATTTTTCACGCAAGAAATATCCATCAGACAGGCCGGTCACATAAGAAGCTTGTTCTCCCGGTAGTCTATGGGCACTTCTATCACCGCTAACTCTTCTCTTCCAAGACATGAGGTCAGGATTTCTTCAAGTTCTTTAGCGCTTTCAGCTCGATAACCCTTGACTCCGAAGGATTCCGCCAATCGCACCCAGTCAGGGCTTCCAAAATCCGTGCCATAATGATGACCAAAGCGCCTCTCTTGCTTTTGACGAATCAGTCCCAATCCCGAGTCATTGAAGATAATGGTGACGAAGCTAAGATTTAGCCTCTGGGCCGTCTCTAGCTCACCCATGGTCATCATGAATCCCCCATCACCGCAGACGGCAACGACCTTTCTTTCCGGGCACGTTAATTTAGCCCCCATTGCTGTGGGAACACCTATCCCCATGGGGATGAGGCCGTTGCTCAGAAGGAGCGTATTCTCTCTGTAAACGGGATATATACGCGCGAGCCAAATCATATGAGCCCCTACATCACTGGCACAAATATCTTCTCGTCCTAGAGCATTCCTGATGGCTCTCACGGCTAGCTGAGGCTTTACCGCACCCTGCTCATCCTTTAATATCTCAGAAAAACAGGAATCCAATTTTGCACGATACTCAACCGTCCAACTACGCTTTGCACATGCATTTTTAGAGAGCTCCATAAGAGCATGTTTCACATTACCTACTAATTGAAGCTCAAGCTCCAGATTATGTGCAGCCTCCAGAGGTTGGCTACCAATGAATATCACTCTCTTTTCCACGCCGAAATTCCAAAAGTTAGGCTGGAACTCGGATACATCATAACCTAACAAGATCACCGTATCCATTTCTCCGAATAGAGGGTTAATGAGATCCATATTTCTCAGTCCAACGGTGTTAAGGGATAAGGGATCGTCAAATGGCATTATGCCTGCGCCATGCCAGGTATGGGCGACTGGAATATTCCAGGCACGACTAAAGCGCCTTAGCTCCTCTGAGGCCAGAGAACGAATCGTGCCTGGGCCCGCAAGTATCAAAGGCTTCTTTGCCTGTGAAATGATCTCTCTTGCTTGGGCTAAAGATTCAGGCTCGCATACTGAAGGTCGCGTTACCCTCCGTCTGATTGGTTTACCATCTACTTGACATCTCATTTGGTCCTCGGGAAGCTCCACCATCACCGGCCCTGGCTTTTCCGATAACGCTATTTGGAAGGCTCGGCTCATGATCTGTGGTAGGCGCGCGGCTGATCTAACGCTAATGCTCTCCTTCGTAACCGGTCTGAAAAGCTGTACCAGATCAAGGTATTGCTTGCGCGGGGGGATAGCCTGCTCAGTCGAGACCTGACCAGTCAGAGCTATCAATGGGATGTAGGAAAGGTAAGCCTCTGCCACCCCTGTAATTAGATTTGTCGCTCCTGGACCTAGTGTGGAAAGGCATACCTGCGCATTGCCGCTCAATCGACCACATGCTGCTGCCATTAAGGCTGCAGAGGCTTCACTTCTTGTTAGAATGAAATCGATATTGGAATCTTTTATAGAATCCATCACTTCCAACGTCTCTTCTCCTGGTATACCGAAGATTCTCTCCACGCCTTCTGCTTCAAGGCATCTGATCAAAAGGTCGGAGGCGCGCATGTTCTCACTCGAAAATCTCCACTCTTTTCTTGTACAGGTTCTCTGAGGCTTCCCTTACAGCCTTCTCCACCTCATCTTTAGATGTATAAGCAGCGATTCCTTGGGCTTTAAGCAGTTGGACAGCCTTGGGACTAAACTCATTTGCCACCACAGCATCATGTCCTTTTAGAGCCAAGGTCGCACCCTCGAGTTTGGCTCGATGAGTTTTGCCGAAGACAGGCTCATCTAATTTTGCATCTATCTGCAACTCTCCTAGATGAACGACGTTCCCTTCTTCCACACTGAAGACATAAAACTTTTCTGCCATCCCGAAACCTAAATCCACAAAGCGGCCATCGCTGCTCGCCACAGCTATTCTGTGTTTTGCTTTCCCTTCGATTTCCAGTACGGCAGGCTCTGCTAAGGGAGCCTTCTCCTCTCCACAGGTGATATGGGCGAACTCTGCAGAGCGGTCCTCATCCAGGAGTCCAATGGCATCCGCTCTACATTGCCTACAGTGACGCATCTGCTTGATTTTTGGCTCACAGATGTCCTGAAGCTCTTTGCGCTCCCGGGGAGTGGGCGGGCGAATCTCTGCGAAGGGAGTACCAGGAACGGGTATGAGGGGGAGGATATTCACGATATAAGCTCCCAGCTTTTTTACCTTCTTTGCCACTTCAGGTATATGGTGCGAGTTGACTCCCGGGACCATCACAGTATTCACCTTGACCAGCATTCCTGCTTCGACTGCTTTTCTTAATCCTAGAAGCTGGTTTTCAACCATCCTCTTTCCAGCTTCTAAGCCACGTAATACCTTACCTTCCCAAATCACGAATTGGTACATTTTTGCAGCAATCTCTGGATCTACGGCGTTGATTGTAATGGTAACGAATTTTACACCTAATGCTTTCAAACGATCAACATTGTTTGCGAGGTTGAGTCCATTCGTGCTAAGGCACAAAGTCATATCCGGAAAAGCTTTACTAACTAACTCCAGAGTTCTAAATGTACTCTCATTAGCTAGCGGATCACCAGGACCGGCTATTCCAATTACACTGAGATAAGGAATTTTTTGCCTGACATAACGCACCTTCTCCACCGCCTCCTCTGGAGTCAGTACTTCGCTGGTCACACCTGGTCTCGATTCATTAGAACAATCATACTTACGATTGCAATAATTGCATTGGACATTGCATGCTGGAGCGACAGGAAGGTGCATTCGAGCGAATTTCTTACATGCTTTTTCATTGTAACAAGGATGGGTATCTAAAAGTCTCCTCAGTTCACTTGGCACGGCCTCATCATCCAAATTTCATTCCTCCGCTCGATATCTAATGGAGCCATTTACTCATCTTATAATTAAATAGAGATGTAATTTAACTTCTCAAAGGCGGTTTGTTCCTTTTTCTCAAGGATGTTTCTCAAAGTGTGTAGACGAAACAATATTGTATGGTTAAGCGAGAATATGCTAATCGTGTTCGATGATCGCACTTTCCAGAAATTCGTCTCCAGTATGAATATGCATCTACCTGTGCAAAAGCGTTCGTTGGAGGAATTGTTAAAAGAAAAGGAGACCTATTATTGCGGAAAGGATGGTAATCGCTATATTATAGATAGGAAAGAACTCGAATACCTGACTACTATAATTCCTCTTGAGGAGAGAGGCAAATTACGGCTACCTATCTTAGTAATGACCGAAGCTGGTGAAGATAGAAACGCTTGGAAAGTAACAGGGAAAATAGAGGTAAAAGTCATTGCCAGAGTCTTAGACCGTGAGCCAGATACAGAAGATTTAATAATTTTCTACTATCCCCATTTACAAGAGTTGAGGAAAAAATTACCTACCAGTACCACCGTGATGTTCATGCCTTAGCCATTTTCAATCAGCCCATGGTAACACATTTGTAAGTCAATGTTGTAAATCAATGTGAAGTGATAAGGTATGCCTCGCATAGGAATAACCGAATTGCCTTTGCATGGAGGCGAGGCTCCTGCATGGTTGTTCAACCGTATGGTGAAATTAAGTGCTGGTATATCTGAAGTTATCATAAAAGAATATGGAGCTGCCGAGTTGGTAAAAAGGATGGCTGATCCATTTTGGTTCCAGGCATTATCTTGTGTGTTAGGTTTTGATTGGCACTCATCTGGAACCACCACTGTTACATGCGGAGCCATAAAATCGGCTTTACGTTCCCATCCAGATATCGGGGTGGCGGGAGGTAAGGGCCTCATTTCCAGGCAAGTACCCGAAGAGATTTCTCGCTTTGCCGTTGCCCATGGCCTCAGTCCCGAGAAGGAACGAAGGCTGAAATATTGCAGTCGAATGAGCGCCAAAGTCGATTCGTCGGTTCTTCAAGACGGTCACAGGCTATATCACCATTTTATGATCTTTGACATGCAGGGGAATTGGTCAGTCATACAGCAGGGCATGAACGAGGCTTCTGGTTTTGCTCGACGTTATCAGTGGAGCTCCGAAAAGCTGGAGAACTTCGTGGTGGAGCCTCACAGCGCAGTGATAGGAAAGCGCATGGGATACGTTCTGGATATGACTGCGAAAGAGAGTGAAACCACCCGCTCCTGCTCCGTTGATTTGGTTAAAGAGGACCTGCGAAAGCTAGAACGTCAAGTGATATTGGTTAATAAGGAACAGAGCACGCTTCTAGAGTGGGCGGGTGAAAAGCCAATAAAACTCTATATGCCTAAGAATTTAAACTGGACGGCTCTTAAACGGGCTTATGATTTCCAGCCTAGGAATTATGAGGAGCTAATATCACTCACTGGTGTAGGGCCTTCCACTGTCCGGGCGTTGGCGTTGATTTCTCAGCTGATTTATGGTACCGGGGCTAGCTGGAAGGACCCGGTAAAATTTTCTTTTGCCTTCGGAGGGAAAGATGGAGTGCCATATCCCGTGGATAAGTTGGCTATGGATCTCTCACTGGAATTAATTAAGTCAGGCATTGAAGAGAGTCATATCTCATCCAGCGAGAAATTAGATGCTATAAAGAGATTGAAAAATGTTATTCCGCCAGACAATTAATGCGTGATTATGGAAATCATTAGCTCCTGGTCGCATCTCTCGCTTTTATCTTTTTTTTGTGTCATGACGGTCATTAACAGAAGTGAAAATCTGCTCGCAGTTCCATCATATAAAATATCTCTGAACTAATGATTTTTTATGTAAAGTACCGTAGCCATGTCTCAAAAATGTTTCAAGAAAGATGAACTAGATTTTGAGCACTAAATTAGTTATTTTAGTTGCAGAATAAAATTATGAAGTAAAAATATAAAGAATATAATATCTTTAATCTTTTTTTTTGCTAAGATGAATTAAAAAGACTCCTAAAATAAAATAAAAGCATAACCTGCCAATACAAAAATAAAAATAAAGCTATCTTACCACAATTAGTTGTGATATGGTATTTTTAGGTCAAAATCTTGAGATTTAAATCCTCAAAGATTGGCTTTATCGAATAATCGCTTGAGACGTAGATAAATCCACTATTAGCAATAAACCATTGGAACGAAGTAAGCTATTACCCAACTGGCGAAAAGCTCAGCCTTTCATAATTGGGCAATAGCCTTACCATTACCTTGATAAAATAGGTCAGAATCTCATTTGTTCAAATTATCTGAATTTAATAAGAATTGATATTCAAGATAATTTTGTTGGAAGGAAAGGAACACACGCAATCTGTATGACGGTTAAGCCTCTTGTAGGCGTAACCGGAATTGCGAAGCCGACGCGGCGGCAAGTGCAACTTTAGTAACCGACAGGCTGAACACCTCGGCGAACCTCGATGCTTACACCCCGGTCCTATCAAACTCGTCATTTACGAGCGTTGCGATGCCTCTTTTTCAAGGTGGCTTCGAGCTTAGATGCTTTCAGCTCTTATCCACTCCAGCGTGGCTGCTCAACAATGCCCTACCGGACAATTGATCAACTAGAGGCTGGGGACCCCCGTTCCTCTCGTACTAAAGGGTCCTTCTCGTCAGGCATCTAGACACTTCCACCAAAAAGCAACAAACCTGTCTCACGACGGTCTAAACCCAGCTCACGATCCCTTTTAATGGGCGAACAACCCCACCCTTGGCAGCTGCTGCACCGCCAGGATAGGGAGAGCCGACAGCGAAGTAGCAAGCCGCCAGGTCGATATGAACTCTTGCTGGCGACGACTCAGTTATCCCCAGGGTAACTTTTCTGTCATCATTTGCCCCCACATAGAAGGCTAAATGGTTCGCTAAGCCCTACTTTCGTATCGCCGTCCCTTGTTGTCCGGAACGGCGTCAAGCTAGCTTTTGCCTTTACACTCACCGGCAGATTTCTGACCTGCCTGAGCTAACCATTGGGCGCGCTTGTTTACTTATTGAGCGCGTGGCGCCCCACCCAAACTGCCCACCTATCGGTGTCCTTCTCGCGAAGTTAGTGATACGAACCCAGAAGGGCGGTGTTTCATCGTTGACTCGGAGTCTACCTAGCGGCAGATCCTGGGTAGCGTCTCCCGCCTACCCTACACATCCGGGCTCATACCACAACAACAGGCTGCAGTAAAGCTCCATGGGGTCTTCGCTTTCAGGTGGAAGGTACTGGATTCTGCGCCAGTACTATCGGTTTCACCGGCTTCCAGGCGGGGACAGTAGAGCTCTCGTTGGGCCTTCATGCAAGTCGCCAATTAAGCGACAAGGTATTACGCTACCTTAAGAGGGTCATAGTTACCCCCGCCGTTTAACGGTCCTTCGTTCGGTTGTACCCGAGATTCAGATACCGTCACTGGGCAGGCTTCAGCCACAATACACATCCTTTCGGACTTGCTGTGACCTGTGTTTTTATTAAACAGTCG
>JAVYMA010000023.1 GCA_038740345.1 Methanomassiliicoccales archaeon | reverse complement strand
GACGGCATAAATGGTGTAGAGCTTCATGGAATGGTTGGCTCTGAGTAATCTGCCCTCGTCGTCATAGAATTGCGCCAATCCAACATAGCGCGCGATGATGCTGACGAGGTAAACATTGTTAGGATTCTCTTCCGTCCCCCATAGTATGCCGAAAGCGCAGTCCTCACCGAAACGAACTAGGAAATGATTCCCTCCTCCTAGAAGCTCTGTAGGACCATCCTCGATAGTGATCTGATCATATAAGTCGGCTTGTTCCGCTGCGACGCCTACAGGAATGGTGCACGCCCCAACCATAAGGATAAGGGCTAACATCAATCCGCTGACTTTTCTGCCATTGAGGTCCATTGCATCACCTCTTGCCGCTATAGTCCTTACAGAAGGTAATAAAGGAAGTGTGCTTTTTTGCAGTAGTTTTATCAAAAGTCACATCTTTTTTTAACGAAAAGTGATTTTTGTTGATATCTTTATGCGTCATCAATGCCACGAATCCATCTCTCCCAACGTGAGAGGCTCTTATTGCATCTGATGGAGATGGACCGTTATCGGGATGAGATTGAGATACCCATCTGGGCTAGTCAAGAGGGCATCGCTAGGCGGCTCCGAACTCAGGTGCATAACGTGTCTAGGGCTTTGGCCCCGCTTATCGATGAGGGGCTGGTCATGGAGAAATTAGCCCATTTTAAAGGCGCAAAGAAGAGAAGAAAGGCCTACTTTCTAACAGCCAAAGGGAGAGACACAGCGAACTCCATTGCAAAGGATCTGCAGCAAATGAGGATCTCGTTCGAGAGTGGGGAGGAGAGAAGGGAGGCGACTCTGGAGGAGGTCATGCAAATTGTGAGCCGAGGTGGCAAAGCCATCGGCTTGTTCGATCTGCTCGACGCTGCTTGCCGATGTGATGTGCTGAGCGAATCCTTCCTGCTAACTACGATTGGTAGGAAGGATAACCTGATGCCCTCCATATCTCACGGCAGGCCTAGGGTAGAGGTTCTATACGGAAGAGGACGGGAGAAGGAAGAGCTGTTAACTCTATTGAATGTTGAAAGGGTGAAAACAATCCTAATAACCGGATTGCCAGGAATTGGCAAGAGTGCATTGGCCTCTCAAATATTCGAGGAGAATATCGGCAATGCGCCTCAACTATGGCATACAATTCATGAGTGGGAGTCAGAGGATAGACTGATTCAAGAACTCCGCGAGATCTTAGTCGCCTCGGGAGCGCTGGGGCTAGCCATGCGCAGCAAGGAAGGGCTTTCGATCAAAGAGTCCTACCCCGAGTTGGTAAAGGATTTGTCTCTAAGCCGATTAATTCTATTCTTGGATGACGCGCAGAAGGCCAGAGGATCCATGCTTCTCCTCATGAACTTTATTTTGGAGGCGGTCAGGGCCGCGGAAGGGGCCAAGCTAATACTGATATCCAAGGTTATCCCAGATTGGTATCCCGTGGGACGACCTGATTGTGCCAGGATTGATCTGGTAGGGTTGGACGATAATGCCGCCAGGCAGATGGCCCTATCCAAGAAGGCGGAGAATGTGGAGGCGATCATCAAGCAGAGCAAAGGGCATCCGCTCCTCATCAGTATCTTATCCTCGAGCGGCGAATCAAAGGGTGTGGGAGAAGCTATTGCCTTTCTCGATCAGGAGATGACATCCTCATTGAATGAGGATGAGCTCGAAGCGATGGAAGCGATCTCGGTGCATCGCCGACCTCTTCCCTTGGCGGCATTGAGCCAAAAGCAGCGGGTTGCGTTGCAGGGGCTGAGGAAAAAGGGATTTCTCATAGAGAACGAGGAAGGAGTTTATAGCCATGACCTGTTGCTCTCACATTTTCGCACCCACATCAGTGGAGAAAGGAGCAAAGAATTGCATGCCGCTGCGGCGAGATTCTACCTCAGCGGTGAGGATGCAGAGAAACGACTGGAAGGGCTATACCACGCGGTGAAAGCGAAGGATATCGACCTCGTGAGAAAAGTGATCTGCGGTGAGGGAGAGAGATTGGCCTATATGTTCCCTGAGGAGATGGAAGCGATATTGCAGACCTTAAGGGGATGGGAAGGGATGACTGACCTGCAATTCGAGATGTTGATGTGTCTCGCCTTGGCCCTAGAGGAGCTGGGCCGAGAGGAGCAAGCATTGAGCGTTTATGACGAGGCCCTCCTCAATGTGAGCTTATCTGATATCAGAAAGGCCAAGGCATTAGAGCGCAAGGCTAGGATCCAAATGGATTTAAGGAGATGGACGCAGTCTCTCGAAGCCCATGAACGTGCCCTCGGCCTCTACCGTTCATTAGGGGATCGCGCGGGGGAGGCCAGAGAGCTGATGAGCCTAGGGGCAGCATACAGACGCAAAGGAGATTTGGAGGAGGCGAGAGACCTCTTTGAAAAGGCGAGGGAGATAGCTGAGGAAATCCAGGATGGACATGTATTGTCGGCAGCCCTGAATAATTTGGCCATGGTGGAATGGGACAGGGGTTCCCCTTCCCGAGCGGAGCCTCTATTTCGGGATTCGATAGCGGCGGCGCACCAGGCGGAAGACATGGCAGGCGAGGGACAGGCGCTGCGGAATCTCGCCGCTCTGTTACGAGCGCAAGGGAGAGCGGAGGAGGCTTGGCGTAGATTGGAGGAGTCAGAGTCAGCATTTCTCAGGATAGGGATGATGGAGGATAGTTGGCAAGCAGCGGTAGAACGCGCTAAACTGCTAGCAGAACTAGATAGAGAGGGAGAAGGCATCGATCTGCTTCGCCGCCTGCTATTAGAGCGGATGCGTAGGACGCCCTGGGGAAAGAGGTCGGCGGCCCTGAGATTCGAGTGTCAGGTGAGATGGGCCCTGGTAAAGATGTTGCGAGAGGGCGAGAGGCTGAGAGAAGCAGAGGACGAGGCTCTTGAACTTGAGGCATTGGCGGAAAAGCGGGGCGACGTGCAGATGGCATGCAAGGCGAGAATCGAGAGGGCAATGATCCTGGAAGAGGAAGGGCATGTGCTAAAGGCCATGGATGCTCTTGAGACAGTAAGGAGAAAGCTCCTACCCATAGGGGATGCGCATGGCATGGCGGTGGTCCATTTTCGCCTAGGCTTGTTGGCAAGGAAGGCTAGACAGTGCGAACGTGCTTTGATGGAGATGCGTGAGGCACTGCATTATGCCACCGTTTCTGGGGACGTGATTGCGATGGCTTCCATCTATGAGGAGCTGGGTCTCATGACAGGTGATGCAGAAGAGCGTGCCTCGATGTTGCGCCAGGCCTATGAATCCTATTTAAAGGTAGGGCGAAAGGCAGACGCTGAGCGTATATTTTCGTTGCTTAACCAGTGAAGGGAAGGGAGTGTCGCTTTCCAGAAGCGCTTTTGCAACAATCTATATATTTCACGATAGTTTACGCCATCCCTAAATCCCACATCGAGCATTGCCTGAGGAAGTGAGCTGAAAATGCCCATAGACGAAGTGATGGTTTCGCGCAAGATCATAGAGCGCTACGCCCGAGAATTCCTTTCCAGCCTGGACGTGGATGTGGTAATCGCCGGTGCCGGCCCTGCCTCCTTGACGGCGGCACGGTATCTGGCGAAAGGAGGATTGAGGGTGGTGATTTTCGAGCGCAAGCTCACTCCCGGTGGAGGCATGTGGGGTGGAGGCCTTACTTTCCCCGTGATCGTGGTTCAGGAGGAGTCGAAACCATTGCTTGATGAGATCCATGTAAGATTGGAAGGGGGAGGAGATGGCTATTACACCGCCGACTCGGTGGAGGCCAGCGCCAAGCTCATCTCCAGCGCCATCGACGCCGGCGCACGCCTCTTCAACACCATTACGGTGGAGGATGTAGTCATCCGCCAGGACCGGGTCTGTGGGGTGGTCATAAACTCCTCGGCAGTGGAGGTCGCAGGCTTGCATGTGGACCCCATAGCGGTGCGATCGAGGTACGTGATTGATGGTACTGGCCATCCGGCTGAGGTGGTGAATGTGGTGCAGCGCAAGGTGGGCAGGCTGAACACGCCTACAGGTCGTATCGAGGGGGAGAAGAGCATGTGGGCCGAGGTAGGAGAGCAAATGACCGTAGAGAACACTGTGGAAGTGTATCCAGGCCTCTATATCACAGGCATGGCCTGCAATGCCGTCATGGGAGCGCCGCGCATGGGACCGATATTCGGAGGAATGCTACTGTCCGGCCGCAAGGTGGCCCAATTGATACTGGACAAGGAAAGGTGATCTAGCCGGGATGGGTGCGGTCGTAGAACTCCTGCAGCTCCCATTCCTCTTGCTCATCTGTCTCCCCTTCCCTTATGGTCATCCCCATCAACCTCACGTAAGCTTTCATAGCCGCCTTGGCCTCCTGCCCTCCCATTACCTCCGAGACATAAAGGTCATTGCCCTTCTTCTTGGCCATGAAGCCTCCAGTCATGTGCGATCCTGAGAAGATGACATAACATAGGGAGCCGAAGCGCTCCTTAATCTGGGGTGCAAGGAAATAGGAAAGCCTGTCAAGGGGGGAGAGCACGATATGGCCCTTGGGCTCAGGGAATTCCTTGTCCACGTCCTTGGCCAGCATCCAATTAACCGAATCCTCCCCCTGCACCAGGAAGCCTTTGACCAGGACCCCGTCATCCTCCAATTCCGCTAAGATGGAGCGCAGTTCCCTCATGCTGATCTCGAACTTTATCAGACGCGCCAGGTCCTCGGCGCTCATCAGTCCGAAGTTATCGAAGAGCAGGCGGATCACTTGCTTCCTAGCCTCTCTCGGCTCACGACCCCCGGAAGGGACCGCCTTGAAGCGATTGGCACCGTCCAGGCAGAGGCAGCTGCCCAGGTATAGGCGGCGTACGGCGTCGTGAGTACGCCTCTCCCCCAGCGGGGAGAGGTCGAAGAGCTTGCGTCGCGAGATGGAGCTGTGGTCCTCGGCTATGCTCATCACCGCACGCATGTCCTGATCCATCTCCACCCCCTTGGCATCACGGTAGAGGGAGGCGTGCTCCATGGTGGTGAAGGTGGAGAACTCGGGGATGGCCATGACCTTCACCACATGCCCCTGCTCATGCAGCTTCTTTATTGGCACCCTGACTTGGCATCGAAGATAGCTCTCCCAATCTCCCCTCACTCCCCCCATGCGCTTCACGGCGGTGAGGACGTTGTCATATTTGCGACCGCTCAGTCTCTGCCTGGCGAAGAGATAGGAGATTATCTCGCTTTTACTCAAGACGCGCGCCACCAAACGGCCTTTGGCATACAGGTCCCCTATGCGCACATATCCCGCGCTCTCCAGCGCTTGTGCTGTGGCAGGCGGAAGCTCAGGCACGGATTTCCCCAGGACCTCCCTCACACGCACGATGTCATATCCTTGCATGCGATCGAACTCCATCACCTCATCCAGCGCCTTCAGTGCCTGGGGTAGCATTCCTGGGTCGTCGAGATCCAGGGAGCGCACCTCGACGCAGCCGCTCATGTTCCACCTCTCCACTGCTCCTACCAACCTTCCCTCAGACAGAACGGGGAAGATCCAGCCCTCCCCGAATCGGGAGGCTATCTCAGCCCACAGGGGCTGCACCTCAGGATCGTACAAGGAAACGACCTTGGTCCCTTCTTCCCTAGGTCTGAAGGAGCGCAAAGGCTCCATGTCCTGAGGCAGCAGGAACTCCTCCACGCGAGCATCCCCTACCACTATGCTCTCCGCCCGCAGCCTGAGGAGACAGGAGCGCACCTCATCGGGGGAGAAGGAGGTATAGGCAGTTATGGCCTGGAAGGGAACAGGACCATAGGCGGCAAGGAAGCGGCGCACCATCTCCAGCCTGGCATCCCCCCGGTATTCTTCAACCTGTAATGGTAGATACACGTTCTCTCGCGACCAGTCCTCGCCCTCCTCGTATTTTCGTATTACATACATGTTCCTATCAAGACGATCTAACGAATCCTTGACCTCTTCCCTTTCCGCCCCCATCTCCGAGACCAGCTGCCTCAGGCTCAGCCCTCCGTAGGATGAGAGCACCTCCAATACCCTCTGGTCAAAGGAGGTCAGACCGCTTTGGCGATAAGCACTGACGTATAAGGGCGCGTCCTCTGCCAATATATAGCGCACCCTCCCCCGCAAGAATCGGCCCAGCAGCACCCTGCCTGAGGAGCGCAACCGCTCCCAGCGCTTCTTATCAAAGTCTAGCACGCGACGGTAGATGTCCAACAGCAATCCTGTGGGCCCCAGGCGCCTGAGGCACTCCACCTCGTCGGAGAAGGGACCGGCTAGCTTGCTGCGCCGGAAGGCATCGACGGTGCGAGAGTCGAAGGCCTGGGAGCTCCCCTGACGTAGGCGCAGACGGTCCAGCTTGAGCATATATTGTATGCCTTCGGAGATGATGAAATGCCCCTCATCCAGCACTTCCTCTGCCACCAAGGCCGATAGTTCTCTCCTAACTTCCGCCTCATCTTGCCCCAATGCGAAGGCCACCTCTTCTGCGGTGGAAGGGCCGTAGGCTCCCAGATAGGTCACGATGGCTTCTGTCAGCGCCCTCTTACGGTCATAGTGGGGAGGCTCCCGGCGCATATACCTCCATCGGCCGTTATGGTAGGACTGCCTGCCTACCCGCTGCGTTACCTCCAAGGCGTGCAGGGAGCGCACCACCTTATCAACGTCCATGCCTACTTCTTCCGCTAGTTCCGTGGCGCTCTGGGGCTTTCGCAAGGCTTCGAGGATAGCGAGGTCAGTATCGTTGAGGGCGCGATCGCGGCGGAAAAGGGAGGAATAGGCGGGCAGGTCCTCGGCGGCCACGAAGACCACGTCATCCAAGTATACCGAGGCGATCCTCCCTTCGCTCAGAAGCTCGGCGGCCCAGGCGTCCACTTGCTCCTTCGAGGCCGAGGAATAGGGATAGATGCTCCTGCCCTTCTCCTTGAAGATGTGCATAGGCCCAAGCCTTCTCAAGAGTTTAGGCAGCTCTTCCTTCGATTCCATTCGGCCGCGCTTCTTGCGGAAGTAATCGGACACCGCGTCCTCCTCGAACTCGAAACGGTCCAGCTCCCCTTCCATGACCTTGGAGAGGACTTTGCGATGCAGCTCGCGCAGGAGCGAGGATCGGTCCTCCATCAGGACGATGTCGGAAATGCCAGCTAGCACCACATTATGCGCGAAGGGGGAGGGGGAAGGGGAGAAGTCCAAGGTGGCCAATCGTATTTCCCCCGACTCCAGCCAGGAAAGTACCTTCTTGGCATTGGCCAGATCCATAACGTCCTCCAAAATCTCGCGGTAGGTCTCCTCGATGACCGGCACCCCTGGGAGGCTTGACAGGTAATCAAGCAGGTAGCCTGATCGGACCTGCTGACGGTTGACTGAGACCTCCTTTCCCTTGTAGTTGCGCAGGATCATGAAGGAGCGGGCGGCGGTATGACGGAAACGCTGCTTAAAGAGCTCCGAGTCCCGCACCGCCTTGCGCAGGATCCCTTCCAATGCTTGGCTGGGCACCAGCCCTTCCAGCTCGCTCAACTTGACGCGCTTGGGTATGCTTATCATGAAGGCGTCGTCCACCACGCTCACACTCACATTGCAACCCAGCTTGTTCGTGAGCTGGAAGGCATAAGCGCGCGAGAGGGCATCGTTGACCCTTCGACCGAAGGGGAAATGGAATATGATATTATGTCCCCCAGCCTTGTCCAGGTATCCCTCCACAGCCAAAGTTCGATCGTCAGGTATCAGGCCTACCGCCGACCTCTGCTCCTTGAAGTAGGAGAGGATGGAGCGAGCGCTGCCCACATCGATGTCGAAATCATCCACCAGCCACCGGATGAGTTGTTCCTCCGGCTCGTCCAAGCGGGAGGAGAGCTCGCGGCGGAACTTGGCCACCTCCATGCTCAGATCGAAGGAACGTGGCAGCATCTCTCCTGTCCAGGAAGGGACTGTGGGCTTACGGCCGGAAGCGGACCTGACAAAGGCTCTCATGCCTTTCAGCCTGAGGAATTCATAGGTGCGGCCCCCCAGGACGAAGACGTCCCCAGGGCTCAGGCGCTCCACGAATTTCTCGGAGAGGTCGCCGATGAAAACCCCACGCTCGTTCACCACCTTGTAATTCGCCTCTTCGGGTATGGTGCCGAGGTTGAGGAAGTAGATCATGCGGCCGCCCTTCTTCTTGCCGAATCGGCCCTCCTCTTCATCGTACCAAATCTTGGAATACACGCCTTCGAAGCTTTCTTTGGAGCTCAGGTACCTCAGCACGTTCAGGAAGGTCTCTTTAGGAAGGTGGCGATAGCAGTAAGAGCGCTGCACCAAGCGATAAGCCTCCTCCGCCTCCCATCGTTTCTCTATGCTCATCCCTACCAAGGACTGCGCTAGCACATCCAGGCAATTCTCCGGTATGGATACGCGGTCTATGTTGGCGCGATGCGCCGCGCGGCAGAGCACGGCGCATTCCACCAGATCGTCCTTGTCGAACACGATCATGCGCCCTTTCGAGGTTTTGCCCTGCGAGTGCCCGCTGCGGCCCACCCGCTGCATGCCCTTGGCCACTGATTTGGGGGAGCCTATCTGGCAAACCAGGTCCACGAAGCCGATGTCTATCCCTAGCTCTAGGGAGGTGGAGGATACCACGCACTTCAATTGCCCTGACTTAAGTCGCTCCTCCACATCCAGGCGGGTCTCCTTGGAAAGGGATCCATGATGCGCTTCCACGCTCTCCAGCCCTCTTTCCTTCAGCTTGTACACCACATTCTCCGTCCCCGAGCGGGTGTTGGTGAAAACGATGGTGCTTTGATGCTGGTCGATCATCTCCTTGAGCATGTCGTACATCTTGGAGTTGGTGATCTCATAGGACAAGGAGGTCATGTCCTCGGCGGGGCATAGCACCTTGAGGTCCAGGTTCTTCCTGGTCCTCACCTCCACCAGCTTCACCTCCCTGGGCCTGCCGTCCTCATATCCTGCCAGGAATTGCGCTATCTCCTCGATAGGGGCAAGCGTGGCCGAAAGGCCGATGCGAGTGACGCCTTTGCCGCACAGCTCCTGCAACCTTTCCAAGGTGAGCGAGAGGAACGCCCCTCGCTTGGAATCGCAGACCTCGTGAATCTCATCCAATATAACATACTCCACGCCAGTGAATTTCTCCCTGAACTTGGGGGCTGCCAGCGCCAGGGCCAGGGACTCAGGCGTGGTGATCAGTATGTGAGGAGGGCGCTTCAGCATCCTCTGCCGCTCTGCTTGGGAGGTGTCCCCTGTGCGAACCCCCACGCGGATGTTAGGCATGTCAGCATGCTCCCTGCGGGCCAGCTCCGCTATCTCCTGCAGAGGCTGCTCCAAGTTGCGGTTGATGTCGTTGGCCAGCGCCTTAAGGGGCGAGACGTACACGCAATAGATCTTCTCCTCCAGCTTCCCCGCCTTGGCATATTTGAAAAGCTCGTTGATTATGCTCAGGAAGGCGGTCATGGTCTTCCCCGAGCCGGTGGGGCTGGATACCAGGACGCTCTCTCGCCTATGGATTATGGGTATGGCGTAGGCCTGGGGCTCGGTCAGGTCTTCGAACTTCGATGTGAACCACTCCTCGATAAGGGGCTCCATCAGCCCCAATACTTGCTCCTTGCTGTAACGATGCATGACCCTTTCCATGACCATCCGCCGAAACTCGATTCGCCTTCGATTCCTCACCTAGCTATTACTACTTTTTCCTGAGAACTTTGCTGCCTGTGGTTTGGTCTGCGATCAAGAGATTTGAGAAGCTACGCCTCAGCCCAGAGCAGCGTCATCTTTATTGTGGGTGAGAGGGCTAGCATGTAAGCATGAGCAAGGACTGGTTCAGTCTGGTGGAAGGCAAGGCGGTGTTGCCGTGGAGGGAATGGAGGGCATGCCTCGAGGACCCCGAAGATTTAGAGGCCTCACAAAGACTGGGTGTCAAGGCCTTCCGGACTTTCCAAGGGGCTAGAACAGCCGAGGTGAGGAGGAGCGATGAGAAGCTGATGGAGGCGTTCGCTCATGTGCTTCATCATGGCATGGATGAGCTAGATGAAGGTCTCCTGACCCAAATGATTAAAAGCCTGGAGGGGAGGGAGGGGACGGTGGAGCCTAGATTCTGGGAAAGCCCCCAGCATCGCCTCAACGCCTACCGCGCACTGACCAGTCGCCAGAACGCCAAATTGGGCCCCACCTTCGTTTTTCTGGCTTTGCAGGATGATCTGGATCAGGTGCTGCGCCTCAATCTGCTCCGTGTTAACTGGTTCCTCGCACTCGGAGCAGGCATCGTAACTCCATACGCCAAATCACAAGTGGACGCCAAGGGCAGAGCCCTTTCCTTCTCTCATGCCTTACAGAGCATGGGAGGGCTGCTTTCCAAGGGACTCCCAGATTTCCTGGAGAGGGGGGAGGCGAGGGCTCTGGAGCAGCTGCTCAAAAAGGTCTCCGAGATCGGGGGTCCCGAGCTCTCTCCTGATGGGCTGCTGGATTTGGGAAGGGGAGCCGATCTAGGCACGGACGCAGAGGGTGATCTGGTGGTCTATTGGACCTCAGGAAAGGAGGATCGATTGGAGAAGAGGCGCCTTCGCTCCTGGTATGAGGATTGCTTCCTTCTTGGCTCCCAGCTTCTGGCTTTCAAGGTGATGATGCTCGCTCACATAGCCAGTAGAGCAGGAGGGCTGAGCCCTAATAGCGTGCTTTTGTGAACTCCGAGGAAAAAGCGTTTACTGTTGCGAAGCGTGAGCAAGCGAATGTGTAAGACACTATCCCTACGAGGAAAAAAAGTAATAACCATAGAAGGGTTAGCTTAAAAAGGATATGGCATCTAGGCTCAGTATCCCTGTGGTATGCGTCCTGCTGCTCGTGGCCTCAATGGTCTTCCTTCCATCACCTGTGGCGATGGCGTCAGATGGCATCCTGGTGGTAGGAACGATAAGGGATGATCGCGGGTATCCTCTTCAGGGCGTGAGGGTGACCGCAGAGGCAGTGCAGGGGGGAGAACCGATCACCGCTTTCACCAATGCCTCGGGAGAGTACGTCCTAAGCTTGGCCGTAGGAGTTTATAACATAAGCGCATATCTTCCATTGCATTCCTCCAACAAAACATACACTATGGTAAGCGTGGGGCAGGACCTTTTCGGCCTGGATTTCACTCTCCGGCCTTTCAACGGCACCCTTCTCGGATTTATCTTCATGGGGCAGACGCCTCTTGCCGCAGCCACTGTCACGCTCTCAGCAGGGGGGATGAGCTTTTCAGCCAATAGCACCGCGCCCTTTGGAAGGTATGAGATAAGCGGGGTGAGACCGGGCATATATGTGGCAAAGGCGGAGAAGCAGGGATTTTGGACCTCTTTCGCCCTCGATCCCGTCTACATCAGGTCAGGGGAGGCGTCATGGTTGAACTTCACTCTTCTGCCCCAGCCTGGCAAGGTGTTCGGCGTGGTCTCTTTGGGAGGATCCCCTGAAGCGGGCGTAAGGGTGCAGCTCTTATCACAGGGCTCCCTGGTGCGAGAGTCCCTGACCGATGCTAATGGCAACTTCAATTTCGAGGGTATACCAGCAGGCAATTACACCTTGGTCTTCACCAAGGAGGGGCTTAGGGACAAGAGCGTGCAGATATCCCTCCAGCCTTTCGCCGAGTTGAGAGTGGACGCCCCTATGATGAGAAGACCAATGCAAGGGGGAGACGGGTTCATAGAAGGGATGGACCTGACCCATTCGATGATGGTGGTGGCGCTTTTCCTGGCCATATTCTTGATGTTCTTCTCTCTCTTCGTCCAAGCTAAGGGGGCTAGCAAACCGGATTTGCTGGCCAAAGAGGAGGAGAGCGAGGATAAGTGAACTATAGGCCAAGCATGCCCCTCACGCGAGGGAGGTTTTCCTGCACTTCCTCCCTCACCTTGGCATAGAGGCTGTGGCCGTGCGCGTCGATGCCTACGGTCAGGGGACCAAATCCCCTCACCTCAAGGGCCCAGAAGGCCTCGGGCATACCTAAATCCAACCACTCCACATCCTTCACCTCCACTATTCCCTCGGCCCCCAACACCGCTGCTCCCCCAGTCATGGCGAGATAGACGCAACCGTGCCTCTGCATGGCCTCCACCGTCTGCTGCGACATGCCCCCCTTGCCGATTATGGCTCTCACTCCGAATCTCTCGATGAACTCTGGCTCTAGCGGATCCAGGCGGGAACTCGTGGTCGGTCCAGCGGCCACCACCTTCCATCCGCCCCCTTCCTTCCTTACTATGGGGCCCGCATGGAATATCGCCGCGCCCTGAAGGTCGAAGGGGAGCCGTCTTCCCTCTCTCGCATATTCCAAGGCGCGCTGATGCATCTCGTCCCTACCAGTATAGATTATGCCAGAGATGGTGACGGTATCTCCAGCCTTGAGGGATCTGACATCCTCCTCTGACAAGGGAGTCTTGAGCTTCAATCGAATCCCTCCTTGGAGTACGCCACGTTACCATCTTTCATTATCCTCGCCGTGGCCCGCCTTGCAGCCCAGCACTGGAGGTTGACCGCCACGGGCAGGCTAGCGGTGTGGCAATGGGACATCTCCGCCCTTACCCCGAGTACGGTGGTCTTTCCTCCCAGGCCCATGGGCCCGATCCCGGTAGCGTTAAGAGCGTGATGGAGCTCCTTTTCCAACGCCGCTAAGCTTGCCTCGGGATTCTCTCGGTCCAAGGGCCGCAGCAGCGCCTTCTTCGATAGGTATGCCGCCTGATCTGCCGAGCCTCCTATGCCTAATCCCACTATCGTGGGGGGACAGGGGTTGCCGCCCGCCCTGATGACCGTATCCAAGACGAATTCCTTTATGCCCCTCAAGCCTTGGGAGGGGGTGAGCATGGCCAGGGAGCTCATGTTCTCCGAGCCCGCTCCCTTGGGTAGGACGGTGATCTCCGTGTAGTCGACATCGGCTGGCTCGAAATGCACCAGGGGCATGCCCTTACCTAAGTTATCACCCGGATTATGACGCGTCAGGGGATGAACGACGTTGGGACGAAGTGGTACTTCAGAAGTGGCCCTCGAAACCCCTCTTCTTATGCCTTCCTCCAAGTGCGGTAGGCAAGCGCCCCTGACGAAGAATATTGGAATGCCTGTGTCCTGGCACAAAGGGAGCATCAAGCGGTCCGCGGAATCGATATTGGATAGTATGGCCCTGAGCTGTGTTCTCGCCACCTCCGTGGTCTCCTCCTTCTCCGCACGCCTGAGCGCTTCCAGCACATCTTCCGGAAGGCCGGTGGCGGCCATGCGCAACAGTCTGACCGTGACTTCCTCCAGCAGCTTAATCGACCTCATCTGCTCCCTGACTCCCATATTGCCATCTATGTATGAATGCCTTGCCTCTTTGCGAACGACCTTAGGGGAAACTAATTTTAAGTGCGGAAGCGTAACCGCCTCGTTGCGTGGGGATGTGAGATGAGCGAACCGATCGTGCTCCAGGGACTTACCAAGATTTATGGCAAGGGCTTTCGCGCCGTGGACAACCTCGACCTGGTGGTCAAGGCCAATTCCTTCGTGGGCTTCCTGGGACCAAATGGCGCGGGCAAGACCACCACCATAAAGATGTTGACCAACCTGCTAAGCGTCACCTCTGGCAAAGCTTATCTAAATGGCGTGGACGTGGCCTCGGATGCCAAGCAGGCATTGGCGGGAGTAGGGGCGGTGGTGGAAACGCCAGAGTTCTATCCTTTCCTCACTCCCAACGAGACCTTGGAATATTTGGGCCAGCTCAGAGGCATGACCAAGCAAGAGGTCAAGCGCCGCAGCCAAGAGGTGTTGGAGACGGTGAAGATGACGGAGTGGGCCCATACCCGCATCGGCAAGTTCTCCAAAGGAATGAAGCAGAGAGTGGCCCTGGCCCAGGCCCTGCTGCATGAGCCCAGCGTCATCATCCTGGATGAGCCCACTTCTGGCCTTGACCCTAGAGGGATGGTGGAAGTGAGGGATATTCTCAAGGACCTCAAGAGACAGAACTACACCGTCTTCATGTCCTCTCATCTTCTGAACGAAGTCCAAGAGGTGTGCACAGAGGTGGCCATGATAGACCACGGCCGTCTCTTGGCATACGATAAGGTGGAGGAACTGCTCTCACGCATACACTCCAAGAAGCTAGAGGTCCGCATCGCCAACAATATCATCCCCGAGGCCATGGACCAGTTGAGGTCGTATGAGGGGGTGCAGATGCTCAACATCGTGGATGAGAGGCAGTTCTACATCGATTTCGTAGGCGATGACGAGAAGCAGGCGCAGTTACTGCTCAAACTTCAGGAGCTGGGATACAGGGTAGTTTCGTTCAAAGAATCAGGCGTGGCTTTGGAGAATCTTTACATGAGCCTGATAAAGAGCTCGAGGTGATATTAATGGCTATCAACGCGCATAGGCAGGTCCCCTCCGACCTGAGGCAAATGCTGACCGTGGCCAGGTACGAGGTTTTCAAGCACCTACGCAGTCGCAGGCTGATCGCCATCTTGGTGATCGAAGTTTTCCTGTTGGCCATAATGCTCTCTCTCCCCGCTTTGCTGGGCCGGCCTTATTCCGATGATCCAGCGGAGTTCGTGCATGATGTCCTGGCCTTCACCTTCACGAACATCCTCATAATACTCGGGGCCACCATGTTCGCCGGTGACGCCATATGCTCCGAGTTCCAGAGTCGGACTGGCTACCTTCTCTTCCCCAATCCGGCGCGTCGCTCCACCATATATCTGGGCAAGTTCGCGTCCACCGCCCTGATAGTATTCCTCATCGTGAGCGTGTGGTATTGGGTGGCCATCGTCTCCGGCGCCATCGTGACTGGCGGGGTTTCCGTGCTAGCCATCTGGTCGTATGCCTTGGCCGTGCTTTTCGCCTTGGCTGCCTCTTCCATAGGATTCCTGGTCAGCTCTATCTTGAAGGGGAGCACGGGGGCGCTGGTGCTCACCTTCTTCCTGCTCTTCATGATCCTACCCCTGTTCGACCTGGTAGGCACCTTGGGAGGGGTGGAGCCTGTTCCTTCCATCACCTATCAATCGGGGGCCATAGATGCGGTCTTCATGACCCCCTACCCTCAGAGCTATGTGCAGTATGCTAACGAGTCCCTCGGTCTGCCCTTCAACATCTATTTCTTCTATCCCAGCGTGACCTCCAGCGCTTTGGTGATGATCGCTTACATCATAGCCTGCAACGCTGCGGGATTGATGCTCTTCAAGCGCCGGGAGATGATCGGTTAGGATGAAGGTCGAGCTGATGCTGGTGGGGGATGAGCTTCTCACCGGGCAGCTCGATCCCTACCCGGCGGAGCTGATGCAAGCCATAAGGAGCAGAGGCTCCCTGATAACCAGGGTCACTATCCTTATGGATGATATAGGCGCCATAGCCGAGGAATTGTCCTCTGCCATTGAGCGGAGGCCAGATCTGATATTGATCGCAGGTGGTTTAGGCCCTACCATCGACGATGTCACCCGGCACGCCCTAGCCTCCTTCTTAAAGAGGAAGCTGAGCGTCAATGAGGATGCGCTCAGCTGGCTAAGAGAAGCCTATCACACCCGCCATGGCGAGGAGCTGAGCGCGGATTCGCCAACCACGTTGATGGCCATGGTGCCAGAGGGCATGGAGGCGCTGCGAAACCCAGTAGGAATGGCCTGCGGGATTCGAGCTAAAGTCGGCGGCACTATGATCATCTGCCTCCCCGGCTTCCCTAAGGAGATGAGGTCTATGTTCCATCTCTACGTGCTCCCAATTCTGAATGATGAAGGTATCTTCGAGAAGGAGGTGCGCGTCATGCTGGGCGAGACCTCTTTGGAGCCGATCTTCCAGCTTATCGCGAAGCAATTCGAGGTGCGCCTCTCCTCCCTGCCTCGGGAGAATTGGAGGCAAGAGGGGGGGAACACGGTGGTGATAAAGGGAAGGAAGGAGGAGGTAGAGAGGGCTTGCACATATTTCATGGAAATGCTCAAAAACAGGACCTAAGGAAGGAGGTATAGCTCCTCCTCGAATATCATGACCCTCACCGAGCCCCCCTTGACCTCGAAGCCTTGAGGCCTCCTCAGCTCCACGGTAGCGAAGCTGACAGGGTGCATGATCTGGAGTTCTCTCCTCGTCTCGCTCAGCACCACGGCTTCCATAATATCCTGACGCTTGGCCACCACCTTAGCCTCCCTCAGCTCCGCGTTGCTCATCAGCACCGTCTCGTGCGTCCTGAGGTCCTGGAGCTTGGTCCTGGAAGAGGCGATCGATACTACCAGGTGAGGACGGCCCTCATGAAGTATGACCTCTCCCCGCAGATAGGAAGGTAACCTGACCAAATAGGTCACGCGGTAAACGTCCCTGCCCTCCTTCTGCGTGACCAAGGTGGAGGACTCCTTCAATTCAGCTCCGTATTTGTCCGCTAGCTCATGCGCGATGGCCTTGGCCAAGGAGATGGAGGAGAGGAAGGCATCGAAGCCTCCAGGGACTTGCTCCAGCTTGGTGATGAACAGCTCGCGGTTCTCCGCCTGTGCCTCTTCGACCTTTGAGCGCAGCGAGCTCAATATCCTCTCCTGCTGCGCTTCCGTCAGCCTGCGCTCCCTTCCCCGCACTTGGATTATGCTCTCGTAATAGGACCCCATTATCTTCGAGCAGCGAGGGCAAACCGCACCCTTGAGGCGCACTATAGTGTGATTGTCCTCTTCCACCTTCAGGTCCTGATAGGTCATGCTGGTGTGCATGTGAACATGATAGTTGCGCACATCGGCCTGCTGCACCTCGCTGCGCACTTTGACCAAGTCCACAGGCTTGACTATCTCCAATGCATCGCGTGCCGCTTCCTTGACGGCTTCTTCCAGTCCCCGACGCTGCCACTTTCCATGAAGCTGGAACTCCTGGCAGTGATGGCATTGGAACAGGTCCACATGGTCAGGCAGGCGGGTGAAGCGATTGTTGGCCAAGAAGCAATCCGCGCACAGCGAAGCGTACGTGCGCCCTTCCTTACCGCAGAGCACGCAGAAGCTCACATCCTCACCATCTGCACATGAGGCACTCCTTGTATGCGTATGACGCATTCCTCGTGCACCATCTTATGCCGCACGGCGATGCCTATGGTCCTCTCGCCCACCAGGTTCGCTATGCTGGCATTCATCAATCGGTTCACCAGCATCTCTTCGTCCGCATCCTCTCCCTCGTAGAAGGCGGCATGCACCTCCAACTTCAGCTCCCCCTCGCGAAAGCTCTTGCCCAAGAGCTCTTTGTCGCAGGCGGCCAGGACCGTCTCGCCCTTCTTCCTATACACCTTCAAAGTGATCATTCTCTGCCCTCCGAGGAAAGCTTGTAATAGCCGCTGATGGGGGAGTACACCTCGCCGTTGTCATGCAGGCGCTTGAGCAGCATGCGCACCCTCTCCTCAGGTATGCCTTCCGCCTCCGCCAATTGAATCAGATTCTCGATGGAGATGCCCTTGTCCCGTTCGGCGTTCTCCTGGATGAGGGAGCGTAGGGTGACGATCTGCTCACGCTGCGAACGTGAGGTGCCCGTGGCGATGATGTCAATGTCCAGCCTACCCGCCTCACCCGCAATCTTACGCAGATAATATTCCACTATGCTCACCGCACGCCTGGCATCCTCGGCAGTCACCACGCGGCTGAGGCGAGCTCTGGCGCTGGCCTCGGCCAGGCGCACGTAGGCCTCAAGCTGCCTGGCGGTTATCGGGACCGATTTGTTCTCCCCCTCACCCATGCGCCTGATGTTGAGGTAATTCTCAGTTATGAGCTTCACCGCCTCGTCCGAAAGTATAGGGGTGATGCGCTTGGAATACGCCACATATTTCCTGAGGAATTCCTTGGAGAAGACCGGCTCCAAGGAGCTGGTCTCCTGCATCATGGCTTCTATGTCCACGCCAGGGATGGAGGAAAGGTCCTCGTTCTTCAATATCTCACCTCTACGGTGCACGTTGAGTATGTGCCTGGTGATGCGCGCATCCTTCTCCGAGTCGGGCTTGTCGGTCATGGCGAAGATGAGGTCGAAGCGGGACATGAGCGCGGGCGGAAGGTCGATCTGGTCAGCGATGAACTGGGACTCCTCGAATCTTCCGTATTTAGGGTTAGCCGCTCCCAGGATGGAGCAGCGGCACTGCAGGCGGGCGGTTATGCCCGCCTTGGCCACCGAGACGCTCTGGCTCTCCATGGCCTCATGCATGGAGCTCCGGTCCTGGTCGGACATCTTGTCCAATTCGTCTATGGCCGCCAGGCCCTGGTCGGCCAGGACCAGCGCCCCCGCCTCCAGAGTCCATCTCCCTTCACCGAAATCGTCCTTGACGGCGGCGGCGGTGTTATGCACCACGAAGTCGTTGGCCACGAAGGTATGGCTCTCCTCCACCGTTAGATCATATACATATGGCGGCAGATCCTCCGCGTGCTCTATCACGCCCTTTATCCTCACCCATTCAAGTCTTCCGCCCTTTCGCATCAGCACCTCGTCCCCTGGTTGCAGATCCATGCACCGGGAGAACCCCCCCGCCATGCCAAATCTCCTGGCATTCACCCTTGTCTCTGGGGTGAGGATGATGTTCTTGCCCTCCTCCACTATCAACTCAATCAATCTGGCCGGCGTGGAAATGCGCCACACCGCCTTCAGACGGCGGGGGCGATTTTCACCCTTCCAGACAGAATCCACCAAGGCCCCATCGCTCTCCTGAGTCCACACTCCCGGCTTGACTTCCTTGGGAGAGGAGAGACGAGCCTCCACGAATTCGCCAATCCTAGTCGGCCTACCGTCTACATAGATGATGGTGTCAGGATGCACGCAGAGACCAGCGGCAGAGGAGGACTTGCCCGAGGCATATATGCCCCTGGGGGCCAAATCTGACATGTACCTCAGGATCTGGCTATTGTGAGAGATTATGCCGTTGGTGACGAAGTTGTGCGTCCCCTCCACCTCGAGATCGTACACGAATCCCTCCTGCGGCTCGACCTCTTCCTTGCTCACCACCTGATCCCAGTCCAGGCCCCTTTGGTAGCCACAGGTCTCATCGTATCCGGTCTTGCCCGGGCAGGTGGCTACGGCCACGTATTGGTTCACGAAGATGAGGTGGGCAGGACGGAATTGTATCCAAGGGCCGTTCTGCACGAAGAGAGGATGCGTGGGCGTCACGGTCAGCGTCCTTCCGCCCTTGGTAGTGAATCTCAATAACTTAGGAGGAGCGGTCCTCTTCCATGCCCTCACAGCCCTGCCGAAGTCGATCGCCCCGCGATTGGAAAATGTCAGGACCATGAGGTCCAAGGGAGCCCAGACGCCATCGTCCACTTTCTCCACTGGGCCTTTGGCCACCGCTTCCTCCACGATATCCTTAATGCTGCGGAAGGTTTGGTCCGCCAGCCAGACTTGGGTGTCGCCGGTGACGCACTTGGCCACTCCTGGATCGCCTACCAGGAGGATGTGTATGTCCCCCCTTATCTTCGTGCCGTCGTCCAAGGTTTTGTGCACCCCGCCGAAGAGCTGCAGGGCTATCGCCTCCTTCTCCCTCTCATAGCCGTAGATGGTCGGGGAGATAGAGGACACTATCTTCTTGAACAGGGCGGGATCCTTGGCTTGGCGCAGAATCTCCACCTCGTCCTCCTCTGTCAAGCTGACCTCCTCGTACTCTTGAGTCTTGAGCTCCACGCTGAGCACGTCTAAATTTATATCGAAAAGAGTGTACTTCTGCACCGCGCCCTTCTGCACCGACCTCAGTATGCCGTTCAGCACCAATCTGTCCCCTGGTGCTACGGTGCCCGCGAGATCCTCTTCCAAGAAGCCCGTGAGGCGCTCCGGCTGCGCTCCCCCTCTAAGGCCTTCCGGGTTCTCCTGGATCTCGACCTTTTGCGTGTCCACGTAGCGCGACTCCTCGCTCAGCAGCTTGAACTTGGTGCTGGAGGCGGTCCTCCCACAGCCGTTCTGCTCCTTGTAGCATTCCATGGGCTCCTTGAAGTACATGCCCTCCTGCGGCTCCTTTATGATCATGCCGCAGCGGGCGCACTGGAAGAGAGCGTCCACTATCTTCGGCCTCACCTCGGTGGCCTTGCGTACCAATCCCTCCACAGCGATGAGCTTTCCCAGGTGCTCAGAGCGTATCTTTCGTATCTCCACCTTGCTGTCCCGGGGAAGTTGAGTGACGCGCAGGTGTATATCCACGTTCTCGCGGCCGGGAGGCAAGAGCTTGCGAATGGCCTGCTTGGAGAGGGATAGGACCTTCACGGGATACTGTAATAGGTGCTCAGCCATGTCTGGGTCGAAGAGGTCCAGTTTGGCGTACTCCACGTAGACGCTGCGCTGCTCGGGGTAGTGCGCCGCCACCTCCATTATCTTGACCCTGTAGTCACTGGTCTCGAAGAAGTCCTCCCATCTGGCGATGAGGTCCTCATCACTGTAGTCGCTTGCCAGAAGCTTCACCCTCTGCCCTGCATTTGAAAGAGCCTTTACCACTATGCTTTCTAATTAATAACATTATGTGCCTACTCTCGATATTCTTCCTTCTATTACATCACGCCAACCTTACTTTTTATATTTCTATTTAAGTGTGCCATGGGACACTAACTCCAAGGTTCAGGATACTTCTCTAAGATTTTAGAAGGGTATCGGATTTAGACTTGCAGATATTCTGTTTGAATCTTTACGACCTCCTCGCTGGTATTCGCACTAGAGTATCTCTCCAAAGGCTCTTGGTTCAGGAGGAGGAACTGTTCTCCGAAGGAGAAGTTGGATAGCAGCTCACGAGCTTGATCCCTCAATCCGATGATATAGAGTGCGGCTGCGACCGCCTCCACGCTGGACAACCTCATGGGCTTTCCCCAGTTCACCGGATTGGCGGCGAGGAGATAGGGAAGAGCTCTAGGCCGAGATCTGATGTGCAATTTAGGGAAAGATTCTATTTTGTTCCAAGATAGGTCCATGACCAGAATGCCATGTGCCAAGGCAGCTTCGCGGTCCTCGACGGACAATGCTTTCTCTGCCGAAGGATCCAGCACCACCACTCCATGAGGTGCCTGGCCCAATGAAGTTATCTTTTTTGCCAGTCCTAATCTCATCATCTTCCTGGCGGTGCATTTCTTGGGGTCGCATTGGCCCTCGTCGTAGACAAGGATTTTCGCTCTAGCTACATCAAGACTCATTGGCAAGTTGAGAAACGAGCTTGGAGGCTTGATTGTTTTGTTCTCTTTTTAATCAGGTTTGTAAAGCACAATGCTTAATAAGTTATACTCACAATACAAACCATGGATGATGGGATGCAAACCGGTTTCGACCTGCTGAGCGGAAGCAGGGAGCTCCAGATACATTGGTTCAAGCGCACGACAGCGTTACTCATAGATCTTGCCATTGTAGCTGCCCCCATATCCTTGGCGTTCATGGTAAAGGATAGCTCGGATGTCATATTGGCGGGGGTGCTCTCTGGTCTAGGCCTCTTCCTTTACAGCACACTGCTGGAGGGCATATTCGGACAGACGTGGGGGAAGAAGCTTATGGGCCTCGCTGTGGTGACGGAGGGACATAGCCATAGTCTAGTGCACGCCAGCATAAGATCGGTGCCCAAGTTCTTCTGGTACATATTCCTACCCTTTGACGCCTTGGCAGGACTGGCGATGGTGGGGGACCCGAGGCAGAGGTTCACGGACAGGATCGCTTCGACAAAGGTGATAGCCCTCGCCGCTCACAAGAAGTCTAAAGCGCTGAAGCCATCGAATGATTCAGTAGTGATTGAGTAATGAGCTTCAATGAATCGAAAAGTCAATCAGCATAAAAATTAGAAAAGGACAATGGAAATACCGTTAATATAATTCCTGGCTGACGGATTCTATCAAAGTTTTTAATTTTACAATTGACCAAATTATAAATTCATATATATTAATAAATATAATATTTATAAATACATCTTTCATTCGATTATTTATCGAGTTTATGCTTGATTTTTTGATAATTGGTAGAACCGCAATTTGGACATTTTATCTCATCGGCTTTATAGAGATCTTCAGGTCTTACCTTGAAAGCCATCTTTATGCTGTTATACCCTTTCTTACCCCTCATCATGAAAACCTGGCCGCATTTATTACATTTAAATGCGGTACGAGGGTATGCGATCGAGTATATTCTGAAAAGCGCAACGGCTAGTATCAATACCCATAGATACCATCCTTCAGGAAGAAGCAAAATCGCACCAATTATTATTATGATTACATAAATAAAAATTCTGATCTTCTTACTCCGTTGCGATTTTTTTCTATTAAGCTCCGGTTTGTTTTTCATCTCGCCCATATTCAAGGACATGCTATTAATTTATTCAAAGAATATCTTTTAGTAATAATCACAAAAGATTTTTTATAGCGCTACAATAAGGGTTGAAGCCACCGTGATGATAAACCCAGCTCTGATTCATGATGACAGACGGGCGAGCTGAGTGGTTATTTTTCCATTTTTATATCTTCTTGTAATTTCCATATGATTTTTTTTGTAGTTTCATCAAATTCACTTTTTATTAGACCTTCTTTTTTCATTTTCACTAGAATTCTTGCAATATCATCGGGACATTGCTTTCCAAGAGTGACTTCAACTATTGTGACTAAGTCATTTATTGTAAGAGGGTTTGCCTTGAGCGCCTTTATAACTTCCACATCAACTTGTAAATTTCTTGATTTCATTGTGATTATATTCATGTAAAAAAATTGAAGTAAATAAATTAAGGGGTATTTAACCCCTAAAAATCAATTACGGCGTCGCCGTCAAGGATACTTGATAGCAAGCATTTCCTGTTGGTGTATATTTCAATGTTATCACATACGTATTGCCGGTTTGTAGGTTTTGAATTGATAATATATCACCTGCCCCGACGAAAGTGGCCGATGGCTTAGTAATAGTTCCAGAAAGAGGAGAAATTATTACGTCAATATCTGACCATCTAACGTCATTTTTTGTTACACCAGCCACTGTAAAATTATAATCACCTGGGGCGCTTCTTTGATACGTCATCGTAATTGTTGGCGTCTGTCCGCTCTGGCCACCACCAAATCCCATGACCATCACATACAACACGGCTGCTAGCACCACGGTGATCGCGACCATCAAGATGGTAGCGATGACAGGTGAGACACCGTCCTTCTTCCTCATGCTCCATATCTTCTTCATGGTTCTGTCCTCCTAGGTAGGATTCCCCTACCTTTGGTAGATATTCTCTTCAAGCCCGTTATAAATATATCTATTCCATAATCAATTTTGAAAGTGCGCCTGGCCCGTCATATTTCTCAAATATGCTCACCGGGAATCGCAAATGATAGCGAGAGGACGACGTACCATAAAGTCCTATCATACTTTGACCGAGGGTTTTGCCTTGGCTAGACACTAATCACAAAGGTATGATGACATCGCTAACCATGGCCAAGGCCTCCTTCGCCTCCGGCCTCATCTGCTCCGGGATGGAGAGAAGGATGGCGTAGGCCTCACGCGCCTTCAGAGAGTTTACCAATACAGTCAGGAACTCGGCGAGGAACTTGACGTCATTATGCAAAGAGAATGAGTTCACCGAATCCAGCACCACCACCATTCTCCTTCCTTGTTTCAGCCGGGCGAAATACTCCACCTTCAGCACGATGTTCTCCAGCATGGTGGGGCTCTCCACCAGCGCCGTGCATGCGACCTTCTCGGCCGGGGCCATCAAGGTGTGGGAGATGCAGTCCACGAAGCATAGATCGGAAGTGTTCACCTCCAAAGCTTGTAACGCAGAGTTCAAAGTGGAGGCGGGGACGGAAGCGGTGATGTATACGCACGGCATCCCTTTCTTGGCGGCGAACTCGTCGATGATGCCCCGCACCACATCGAAGTACGAGTCGAGCTTTATCTCGAGCGCCACCGCAGTGGCCGGGCTCAATCCCTCCAGCTTGCTGGCCACGTCAAGATGCAATCCCTCGCTCATCTAAGGCGCCCCCTTCAGCAATGGCGTGACCAGCACCCCCGCCTCGGTCAGATCGACCACGTACTTCGAGCGGGAATGGGCCGTGCCCTTCATCTTCACCACCTGCATGGTCCTAAGAAGATCACCTCTCCTCTCCAAGTTGCCCATCAGTATTATCCCATCGGCCACCCGGCCCTCGATCCTTTCGCACTTCTCAGCGCTGGAAATAAGCATGGCAGTGCAATCGCTCCTATACATCATATCGCTCAATTCCACCAGGAGCATGGTGCCCAAGGCCTCGTCGCTTATTTCTGCAAGAGGAGTGTCGATGGTATCGATCACCAATCTCTTGGCCTTGTTGGCGGAGACCTGCTTTGCCAGAGAGGACGAGATCTTCTTAATGGCGGCCTCGTCCAGGTCCGAGCCTGACAAGCCGCAAGAGGATATTATCTCCTGCCACGTCACAATCCCCAACTTCCCCTTGGCCAGCATCGAGTCCTGGAAGAATATGAATCGTGGCGCATTGGAGAGCAGCTTCTCCGGGCTCTCCACAGTGGTCACCAACAGGCCTGGTTCCCCCGACATCACACCTCTTATGAGGAATTCCAGGCCCAGGGTGGTCTTCCCCGTGCCGCAACCTCCTCCCACCAGAACTACGCTGGAGCAGGGTATTCCCCCTCCCAAGATGTTGTCCAGGCCCTCGATGCCCGTGGCACAGCGGCCTCGCTCGGCCCTCCTAGGCATGAGTCTGGTTATCCCCCAGCTGGAATATTTAGCTTGCGTAACGCGAAAAGCTTTATCGATTCTATTCCCTAGTGCTGAGGGATGAGCGCGGTGCTGCAGGTGGCCCTGGACATGATGCATCTCAAGAGGGCTTTGGAGATCGGTCGCGAGGCCGTGGAGGGAGGGGCGGATTGGGTGGAGGCAGGAACTCCTTTGATCAAGAGCGAGGGAGCCTTGGCCATCAGGGAGCTGCGCAAGGCCTTCCCAACCCTCACCCTAGTGGCGGACATGAAGGTGATGGACGTGGGCGCCTTCGAGGTGGAGATAGCGGCCAAAGCAGGCGCGGACATCGTGACGGTGCTCGCCCTGGCGGACGATGCCACCATCTCCGAGAGCGTGCTCACCGCTAGGAAGTACGGGGCCAAGGTGATGGTGGACTTGATTAACGTGGCGAACAAGCTGGAGCGCGCCAAGGAGGTGGAGAAGCTGGGCGCGGAGCTGGTCTGCCTGCACGTGGGCGTGGATGAGCAGATGCATGGCCGGACTTCGCCTTTGCAGTCGGTGCGGGAGATCGCGGCTTCGCTCCGCATCCCGGTGGCCGTGGCGGGGGGGATCACACAATTCACAGCCAAGGATTACGTGGAAGCGGGGGCGAGCGTGATCATCGTGGGCGGTTCCATCATAAAGGCGGAGAACGTCAGAGAGGCGGCCAAGGCCGTCAAGCGGGCCATGTTGACCGGCCAGGTGGGAGCTCAGGAGATCTCGCGCAAATACGGGAAGGAGGAACTCTTCCAAGCCTTCACCAAGGTCTCGACGCCGAACATCGCGGATGCGCAGCACAAGCGCGGTGTAATTCTCGGCCTAGTGCCTCATCTGCGAGCGGGGCAGAAGTTGGTGGGTAGGGCCTTGACGGTGCAGACGGCTAAAGGGGATTGGGCGAAGCCAGTAGAGGCCATAGACCGCGCCTCCCCGGGCGATGTCCTGGTGATCGACGCAGGGGGCAGCGATGTGGCTGTGTGGGGAGAGCTGGCTTCCCTGAGCGCGCAGGGAAAGGGCATCACCGGTGTGGTGGTGGATGGAGCGGTCAGGGACATGGATGTGATTCGGGAGATAGGATTCCCCTGCTTCTGTCGATACGTAGTGCCGCATGCGGGCGAGCCTAAAGGCCACGGCGGCATCGGGTTGGAGATAATGTGCGGTGGCCAGTTGGTGCGAACGGGCGACTGGATCATAGGAGACGAGAGCGGCCTGGTGGTGGTTCCACAGGAATCCGCCGTGGAGGTCGCCAACCGCGCCTTGGACGTGTTAGAGCGGGAGAACAGGATCCGCGAGGAGATCCGCCGCGGTGGGACGCTATCCAGCGTGCTGGAGCTGGAGAAATGGGAGCAGGTGCGCTGAAGATAGGGCTATCATTTGAAAAGTTAGAGGCGAATCTGTTATCTACCCCCTCCTCTTTCGCAAAGGCGGATGCCCCTTCGCTCCAATCTCCACCTACACTCCCTGTATTCTGACGGTCAGTACTCGATCGAGGAAATAGTTGAGGTCGCAGAGCGAAGCGGCCTGGACGCAGTGGCCATCACCGATCACTTTGAAACGACAAAGGTGCGCAGGAGCGTGGCAGCGGAAGAGCTCGAGGATTACATTTCTGAGATAAGGCAGGCACAGAGGCGCCATCAGGGCATAAAACTGCTGGCAGGGGTGGAGATAGACACCAATCCAGAGCGCTGCGATTTATTCTCGTTGCCTTTCGAAGCATTGAATTCCCTTGATCTCGTGCTCTTCGAATATGTCAATGACATGCATCAGGGAGGCAGCAGCCTGGTGGAGCTCGACCCCATATTGACGCAGCTGCGTGTGCCCTGCGGCCTGGTCCACACCGACCTGGAAAGGGTCTTTTCCGGCATCTCTCCAAAGGATCTGGCCAACCTCTTGCAATCCTATGGATTGTTCGTAGAGGCCAACACCGCTTCCCTTTACCAGAGGGAGGGGAGACAGTACTTCGAACTAGCGGAGCGCCAATTCCAGGCCTTCAGGGGCAAGGTCAAAGTCACCGTAGGCACGGACATGCATCGTGATCTGGAGGAGGTCGGCAAAGTGGACCGTGCCTATGATTTCCTGAGGCGATTGGACCTTCTTCAGGACCTGCTCTTGTGAAGGCGCGGTGACGAGCTCAGAACTGGCCCATGTCAGCGGCCATCTTCTTCAGCCTCTCGATGCGCATCTCGATAGGGGGGTGGGTCATGAACAGCCTCACGAACGAACCTCCGCGGAAGGGGTTCACGATGAAGAGACTGGAGGTGGTGGGGTTGCCCATCTGCATCGGGCGGCGTCGGTTGCCCTCCTCCAGCTTCTTGAGAGCGCTAGCGAGGTAGAGGGGGCGGCCGATGATGAGAGCCCCATCCTCATCCGCCCCGAACTCACGGCTGCGCGATATGGCTAATTGGATTAGAATGGCGGCAATGGGCGCGGTTATGGCCAATATGAGTAGGAGTATGACGTTCCCACTGTTCTGGTCTCGCCCCCCGAACATAGCCCCATAGAGCGCCCACCTGGCCGCGAAGGAGATCGCGCCTGCTAACGTCGCTGCTATGGTCATGACCAATACGTCGCGGTTGCGCACATGCGCCATCTCATGCGCCATGACCCCCTCCAGTTCATTGTCATTCAGCAAGTCCAGTATCCCCTGCGTGGCCGCCACCGTGGCGTTCTTGGGGTTCCTGCCGGTGGCGAAGGCATTAGGGGTCTGGGAAGGAATTATGGCCACCTTAGGCATGGGCATGTTGGCCTTTTGCGCCACGTTGCGCACGATGCGATATAGCCTGGGGGCCTCCAATTCATCCACTATCTTGGCCCTATACGTGAAGAGGACGATCTTGGAGGAGAAGAAATAGGATATGAAATTGATAAGGCCAGCTATGATCAGGAATACCAGAGCTCCAACCACCCAATTGCCGATGAAATAAGTCCCGACGATCCACCCCACGGCCGCAAAGAGGCCGAACATGAAGAGGAACATGAAGGTCGTCCTGGCAAACGCCCCGATTCTGCTCATCTGTTCACCTGCCCTTGTGCAAAATAAAGCAACACTATTAAAAATTATCGCAAAGTTTGATATGGGTCACTCTTAGTCAGCATATGCTCAGGGAGCTGTGTAGGCCACTTTGCGACCACTTTGGCGTGCCACGATCTGGCCCTTTTCTACCATCTCGTCCAGCATTTGCATCAGGGTATCCTCGTCGATGCCCGAGACCACCAGCAGTTGCTGGAAGGTCTGCCCTCCCGTCTGCTTCACGGCATTCACTATCTTCTCCCGAGCGCGCTCCATCCTTTCCTTCTCCTCCATCTCTCGGATCTCGCGCTCCCTCTCCATCGCCACCCTTTCCACCTGCGCCCTGAACATTTCCATGGCTCGCACTCGGAAACGCTCGCGGTCATATTGGATGAGGTCTGAGAGCTCATCTAGGTCCAGTCCGATCTCTTTCCATTTAGCTATGCGCTCTCTGTAACTGCCAGGGACTGGCACTGTGATTTCTGGAGCTCGACCAATGGTAGGCTCGTAGATTATTTGCGCGTTCCGCAGGGCCAAATGCATCCTTTCGATCAGGGCGCTCCCCGCGGCCTCATCAGGGACTTCGGCTTCGAACGTGCTTCTTCCTTTCATCCTGAAAAAGCCAAGATTCTTCATGGCCGCTTCCGCCTCGGCCGGGGACATCCCGTTACTAAGAAAGATGACCCTTACAAAGACCTTCATGAGTCGCGCCCCTCACTTCCCGAAATGTTCCGTCCACAATAATTAAGGTTTGGCCGGCATTGTTATGCTCTGATAACGCTACAGCATTGTCGGGTGATGGTTTTGGCAGGGGAGACGGAATTCATAATGCGGCGCTTCCGTGACTATTACCTTAAAAGGCCTCTCTCTCCTCCTGAGCGCTTCAGCCGAAGGGAGTTCGGCTTCATGTTCTTTGACCGAAACTACGTGCAGAGGCACCTTGCTTTCCCTAAGGTCTCCGATCTTCACTCCTTCCTCATAGAAAAGGTGCCTTCGCACTGCTACTATTCCACCGCCTATTACAAGCACCCTGCGGCTGAGAAAATGGAGGATAAGATCTGGTTAGGGGCGGACCTGATATTCGACTTGGATGCTGACCACATACGCGGAGCGGAGGCGCTTTCGTACACCGAGATGCTGGCTCTGGTCAAGAAAGAGATGATTCGCTTGCTGGACGATTTCATTCTGGGAGATCTGGGCTTTGATGAGAAGCACCTTAGCGTTACCTTCTCGGGAGGCAGGGGCTATCACGCGCACATCTCCGACCCCCGGATACTCACCCTGCGCTCCCATGAGAGGAGGGAGATCGTGGACTACATCTCCGGCACAGACCTTGACATAGATTGGCTGATGCCATTGAAGACGGTGGCAGAGAAGCGCTACGGCGCAACGGGTGTGATTAGGAGTCTCAACACCCGCATGATACCTGCTGAAGGGAGTGGAGGATGGCGAGGAAGGGTCCGTTCCAAGCTGACTGAATTCCTTGAGGAGATGGAGAGATTAGAGCCCAAAGAAGCGAGGATGCACTATCCCTCCCTATCCCGGGAAAAAGAAGGAGCGGTAATTTCACTCTATGAAGATCTATTCAAGGGTCCACGTGGAAAAAGAGGCTGTGACCTTATCCTGAAGAAAGGGAACCTTGCTGATATCAGGGAGAAGAACCAATCACTTTTCATCAAATTGATTGAGACGGAGTTGGTCCCGAGGGTCTCAGGCCAGGTGGATGAGCCGGTGACCAGCGATGTGAAGCGCCTCATCCGTATGCCCTTCTCCTTGCATGGTAAGACAGGGCTGCGCGTGGTTAAGATGACTCGAGACGAGTTGGATGATTTCGACCCCTTGCGGGATGCTGTGCCAGACACTCTGGGGGATGAGCCCGTGCGGCTCCTCATGAGCAGGAAGACAGACATCGTTCTGAAAGGGGAGCGTTTCTCGCTCCAAGGAGAGGTGGAGGTTCCAGAGCGTGCGGCTCTATTCCTTTTATGCCGCCGCGAGGCGGTTCTCGCCTGATCATCACACCT